>NZ_JBLVXX010000053.1:0-29358 GCF_048283985.1 Enterobacter cloacae complex sp. 6730903
TTTTAGAATTGAGGGGATTGAAAAGGGGGTTTGATCTGAATCAAGGAAATTGTGGAATTTGTTTTTTCTGCTGAATTTTTTCTCAATTCTAGTTATGAATTCAGAAGCAACTTCATTTCGTAAATCCCAAATGTCGCCTAATCGATACTCAAATACCCTTGAGTCATTTTTTTCAAGGCTTGCTGTTACAGCACCAATAGGAAAGAAGGATTGTTTGTTCAGCACTACTACATGGGGTGTAGCGCCGCATTTATCGCAAGCAACGTTAGGGTCATCAAGAAGATTGCCGCATTCTAAACAAATAATATCCATTTTTGCTATCCAAGAACTGAGTGATATTAAATTTTTATAAACTTTATCAAAACGCTAACGCGTACGCAAAAATTATCGTAACCTGTTAAGAGTGGTTTCTACGCCACAGACTTAAAACGAGTCGAAAACCTCGCCACGACGGGGTTTTGTCATATTTGAGACTGCCTAAAGGTGGCCTTTTCCATATCCGCGCCACGCTCGGCGCAATTCAACCACAGAGCCCTTCAGGGGTGAGCCATAGGGAACGGTCGGTGTGACAGTCTCTGTGGGCTGATCGTTCCTGATGGCCTTTGAAAGAGTGAATTTTTTCATAGGTGCTATAGTTAATGTGGCATTCGATAATGCTCTCGATACATAAAATACTGGGTGGGGATACACCTACATCGCAGAGAAAACTGCATGACCCATGACCAGCTGCTCATTGCTGGTCTTTTTATTCCGCCATTAGCTCAACTTGAAAGAGCACGGAGCTTCTACCTCTGTGGTTCGGGGTTCGAATCCTCGATGGCGGACCAGTGTCCAGTTCGTTAAGCGAGGAAGTTTCTCAACTCTGATTTATGCGCTATTTTTTTATTGTGGTGAATCCCCCTATGCGGAGGGGCGTTCCAGCAGTTACCTGAAAAGGAAACCTCTCAGACGCGGGAATGTTTGCTGGAGTAATTCTCACCGGGAGGCACCCGGCACCACGATAACAATAATATCGAATTGATAATTCCTTGAGAGCCTGCTTTAAACAGCAGGTTTTTTTTGCTCGTTTCCCGAAGTTACGGCTACGCTAAAGAAGAAGGGGATATATCCGCTGGCAGGTGGTTCTCCTGAACCATCAGTGAATCGGCCTCGATACCCGGACGTCACTACCTGTCTTTCGGATGATCTCCTTTCTACCTTCTTGTGATAATCATCACTTTAGCCTGCTCTCGCGAGCGGGCTTTTTTTATTCCCCTCAAATTTCCTGAGAGGGATCACAGCAATAAGAGGGGGCTTAATGTCCGATCCATTAACCGGCACCGGCGCTGTTCTCGGCGGCGGCCTGCTGGGTTCAGTCCTGTACGGCGTCTTTACTCATACAGATTTTGGTGTGGTGTTCGGGGCGTTTGGTGGTGCGGTGTTCTACGTCGCGACAGCCACAAACCTGTCCCGCGCCCGACTGGCAGCATATTTCCTGACGTCGTTTATCGTTGGGGTGCTTGGGGCGGGACTTATTGGCTCACTGCTAAATGCAGCTTCGCACTATGAAAAACCGCTGGATGCTCTGGGTGCAGTGATTCTGTCTGCCATGTGTATAAAAATCCTCACTTATCTTAACAACCAGGACCTGAACAACGTGTTCAAGTTTTTCTCGCGGCTACGTGGGGGAGGGGGAAATGGTAATTGACCCGTCAGCAGTCTTTAATGCGTTTATTTGTGCGGCCATCGTCATCGTGCTGATGTTTTACCAGCGACATGGCGCCCGGCATCGCCCCTTTATTTCTGTCCTGGCGTATATAACCGTGCTGGTTTACGCCGCGATCCCCTTGCAGTTCATCTTCGGCCTTTATCGTGATTCCAGCTGGCTGGTGGTGGTCGCAAACATTCTTATCTTCGCCGCCATCCTGAAGGTTCGTGGAAATATGGCGCGGCTGGTTGATCGTCTGAGGCACTAATGGACCAAACACAATTTCAGAAGGCGGCTGGCATCAGCGCCGGGTTAGCTGCGCGCTGGTTTCAGCCAATCAGTGATGCGATGGCGGAGTTCGGAATTACCAAGCCGGTAGATCAGGCGATGTTCATTGCTCAGACAGGGCATGAGTCAGCAGACTTTACCGCGCTGGTGGAGAGCTTTAACTACCGCATTGCAGGGCTGGTTAACTTCATTCGCGCAGGCCGCCTCACTGCTGATCAGGCTAACGCTCTTGGCCGCCGTCCAGAAGAACGCACATTACCGATTGAGCGCCAGCGTGCCATTGCCAACCTGGTATACAGCAAACGCATGGGTAATAACGCAGCCGGTGACGGCTGGTTATATCGTGGGCGCGGTTTAATCCAGATTACGGGCCTGAATAACTATCGTGAATGCGGTAATGGACTGAAGGTTGATCTGGTGAAGAACCCTGACCTGCTGGCAGAAGATGTTTATGCAGCCAGAAGCGCGGCGTGGTTCTTCGCTACTAAGGGATGCCTGAAGTATTCCGGTGACCTGATGCAGGTGACGAAGATTATCAACGGCGGAACGAACGGCCTGGAAGATCGCCGTGCTCGTTTCGGAAAAGCAAAAACCGTACTGGTGTGAGGTTGAGATGGGTCTTGAAACAATCATTGGCATTGCTGCACTGGTCATGGCTGCCATCGCTGGTGCTTTTGGTATTGGCCATTCTCGCGGCACCAGCAAAGCAGAAGCGAAAGCTGATCAGCAGCGCACCGAAGAGAAAGCCGTTGCCACTGAAGCAGTAGCCGAACGCCGGGTAGAAGCAACCAAAGAGGCCAGCAATGTACAGCAGACTGTTAACCGCATGCCTGATGACGATGTTGATCGCGAGTTGCGGGACAACTGGACCCGTAAGGGTTGAGGTTGTGGACACGGCTTGCGACTGGGTTAAACCCATCTACGGCACAGCGCACGACTGGGATGTGCTGGATCGCCAGACCAAGAAAGACATCCTGGCGCATAACAAAGCGTGGCAGAAGAACTGCCAGAAACCAAAATTAGCGAGGTCCAAGTGATCGCAACCATCGGAACAATTCTTGTTTGGACTCTAATCGTTGTTGCGGCAGCCGCTGGGCTGTTTTTCGCATTCATCGGCTTTATGTTTTTTATCAGCTGGCCGAAGTGACACTGAGTGTTAGTCATTACAAAGCTCACCTGCTGGTGGGCTTGATAATGGTTATCACCACCAGGGGATAAGGTAACGATTATCTCCCACAGAGTATTAATTCTATTCGGGACAAGATTTAGAGAGAATAAGCATTTAGTAAGGAGGACGTTATGACTTTAGCTGAACGCGTAAAGAGAATTGAGAGCGAATTAAAAGATTTTAAATCGCAAATCAATTCTGGTGCCGACTCTAAGAAAACAGCAAAAGCAATGCCCTTATCCAGTCTTGCAAAAGAGGGAGGTATCCCTGGTGGGTTATTTAAAAAAAGTTAACTCAAATACTTGATTGGAAAAGTCCATCGTAAGAGCACCCATTCTAATCAGTTGCATTCCGAAAACGACCTGGAATTTTCTCCCGTTTCTTATCAATGGTACTGAAGTCAGTTCTGTTGAAAAAACTCTTTCGTCTTCAGTGAACGATATTACCGCGTGTCGAACTGTAGTTTCTATTGTTGAGGTGGCTCCGCTTACAGTTGTTTTTTCCGCGACTGGGAGTTTTAATTCGTCAGCAAAGTCTGAATCTACATAGCAAAGATCTGCTCCGGTATCTATAAGTGCGTAGGCACCAGCCTTCAATCCATTTGGTTTATAAACGTTTATATCTTTTGGGCTACTTGGCCATACTGTCAAAGGAACTACGGGAATTGCATGTTCCTTTGGAGTATCCGATACCGATCCATCATTAGGAGAAATAAACTTAATTTTAACTTTAGTAATCATCCTTTTTCCTTTGAAGAGTTATTCAGCCAGTCCTCCTCATTGAGTGAATCAGTGTCCCACCACTGACGGGCTGAATGCATACCTTAACCAGGGTTAAAGCAAAGCAACACCCTGATATTCAGACAGTAGCCACCATTGTGCGGCTTTTTATGCGCATCGCACGCGCACATCAAAGAAAGTCTTTCAGCTGTGAGCCTGGGCAAACCGTTAACTTTCGGCGGCTTTGCCGTGCGACAGGCTCACGTCTAAAAGGAAATATCATGTCTCAGACATATCAAATTTGTGAAGCAACAGTAACGCTCCCGTCTTTAGGAACCATCACTACTGACGGCCCCGGAAACCAGATTAAGCATGGAGATAAATGCCGTGTGCATCTTTATGCCGTTAAACCTGACTGGCACTCCGGGACTATCTTTGAGGGCTTCAACGTTGGGGCTATCTGCTTTACCGGTTACACAGACTCACCATTCAAACGTTCTCAAAAAATCATGATGCCAGACGGTTTTAAATTAGTGGCACTGCGAGTGGATGATGACGGAGTGCCAACGTCATGGGAAAGCCTGCCAGTGCAGTTTTCCGGCGGACTCATCAGCCTGAACGATGCCGATGGAGCTATCAGAGCAAGGATTGGCAAGATTGATGGCGCAGAGCCCTTAATCAAGGATACCGCAATTGGTAATAGCATTGTTTCTGCGAACTATAGCGTAAATCTGAATATCAACAATAATGGCAAACAGCACGCTGCGGGTATGGCTATTGAAGTTGAAGATGGCCAGAGCACCGTTGAGTTTATGGCTGATCGCTATACGGTGCATGAAGCCGCTCAATCAGCCAGCAATAATGAAAAGACGACATTCAATGTTGGTTTGTCTTTTGGTGGCTTCCCTGGAGCAATTAGTCATGATAAGGCTAATCCCGCTGATGGTAATAATGCCACCAAAACCAGCCTCAATGATGAGATGTGCGAAGCCATTATCTCCGCCGTACGCGAAAGCGATTTGTTCGCAGCCCTCCAGGCAAAGATTGATGCGCAAACAGCTTCAGTAGTTGGCTTGCAACAGGCGATGCACGAAGCGGTGAACGATGCTCTTCGCAATGCGCTCAAGCCAGGCAGCATCCTCTGGAATACACGGTCGCGTGGAATCTGACGGGAGGTTTTATGCAGGTCACTATTGATGGTGTCCCATACGCTCCCGCCAGCGTCGTTTCATCCCGGATCGGCATTGCCATTTCGACACATCAGCGCGCAGACGTTTTAAAACGTTCTCTCGAACAGCATCTGAGGCACCTGCCAGCCGGCGCGCTGGTGGTGGTAGTCGATGATGGTTCAAAACCTGCCGCAGTAGTGCCTGACGGCGTAAAGCTGATTAGCCATGATGAATCACTCGGCATCGTTGCTTCGAAGAACGCCAGTTTAACCACGCTTATGGACGCCGGGTGTGAACACCTTTTTTTGTGGGACGACGATGCCTTTCCGATTGCTGATAATTGGCACCTGCCTTACATCGAATCACCCGAACCGCACCTGGCTTACCAGTTCCTCGATCTGGCAGGGACGAATAAGCTTAAGGATATGGCGGTCATGTACCGGGATGATAAGCACATCGCTTACACCGGGCAGCGCGGCGTGATGCTGTATTACCACCGCAGCGCCATTGAGAAGGTGGGCGGATTCGACCCGGTTTATGGTCGCGGCATGTACGAGCACAGCGACCTCGCCCTGCGGATTCATAACGCTGGCCTCACGACGTGGGCTTACGCTGATATCGTCGGTTCAGAAAAGCTAATTCATTCTCTTGATGAGCATGAGGCTGTGGAGCGTTCGGTACCGAAGCCAGACCGACAGTCGCTGGTGGAGCGTAACGTTAAAATCCACAACGAACGGCGTGATGCCGGGTTTACCGGTTACGTTGAATATCGGCGTCAGCGCGACGTGGTTATCACTACGTTACTGACAAGCCAGCCTGACCCTCAGCGCGGCACGAAAATGACGGCCTCACCTGACATGCTGACCAAGTGGGCGGCCTCGCTTCGGAATTGTGGACGTATTGCGCTGGTGGATGAATTACTGACGGCCCCGGCAGATGTTGAGCTGTATCTCGTACCTGACGTGAAGATGAATGTCTACTTTCGTCGCTGGCTGCACATCTGGCAGCACCTGCGAGATCACCCTGAATACCGGTTCGTCTGGTGTACTGATGGTACCGATGTCGAAATGCTTCGCGCGCCGTGGGAAGAAATGGAACCCGGGAAGGTGTATGTCGGTTCTGAACCGAAGACCTACGCCGACACCTGGGCAAAGCAGAATCATCCGGAGCGCATCTATCAGGAGTTTATTGAAGAACACCGCAACGATGTGATGCTTAACGCTGGGCTGCTGGGTGGTACTCGCGCTGATGTAATGGCGTTCGCCCACGGCATCATCCGTCTTTACTACCGGATCGAGAGTTATCGTTTCTGGAAGAAAGAACAGGCTGGCGCTGCGGTGGGGGATATGATCGCTTTTGGCATTGTCGCTAAGTCTTTTGGCGATCGAATTGTCACCGGCCCCCGCATCCACACAGTTTTTAAGACTGATGGTGTCGGTAGAGAGTGTGCGTGGTTTCGCCATAAATAGTTTGAAAAATAAATCAAGGTCGCTTCGGCGGCCTTTTTTATTGGTTGCGAGATATGCACATGACTAAAAAATGTTCCGTGAATGACTGCGATAATAGTTCTGAAAAAAGAGGGATGTGCGGAAAGCACTATTTCAGATGGCGGAAATACGGTGATCCGTTGGTTGTGAGGAACACAGTTTATAGCTCGCCACAGGAAGCAATTAAGGCCAGGACAAAGATTGAAGGCGAATGCCAGGTATGGACCGGAGCAAAGTTAAAAACAGGTTACGGCAGCATACGAACTGGCGGTAAGGCATTACGTGTGCATCGCTTTGTTTGGGAATCCGTGAACGGTCCTGTTCCTGATGGTATGGATGTCGATCATATTTGTCGCAACAGGCTCTGCTGCAATATCAATCACCTCAGGTTGGCCAGCAGAAGCGAGAACAATCAGAACCTCGGCGGCGCTAAGAAAAATAGTAAAACCGGAGTACTCGGGGTTACTTATCTGAATCGCGGCAACAGGCGCTGGCTCGCGCAAGTTAAGCTCAATGGCAAGTTTGTTCTAAGGAAAACATTCGTGTCACTTGAAGAAGCCAGGGACGCAGCTGTCGCTGCCAGACTTGAGCACTTCACACACAATGAGGCTGACAGATGTTGATCGCTATCGTGGCCCACCACTCTCGCCGAGACATGGCTAATGACTTAGCGAGTAAGCTTGAGGCTGACAGTATCTTCATGGATGAACATAGCGCTGGTGCAAATGCAAACCATCTTCGCGCTCTAAGTTGGGCCGCTGAACAGTCAGATAGGGTGATTATCATCGAAGAGGATGCATTACCCGTTGATGGTTTTCGTGATAAGGCTCAGGACTGGCTGGCTCGCTTTCCTGACGACATGCTGAGCTTTTATCTCGGTACCGGGCGGCCTCCACAATATCAAATGCAGATTGCTGAGCGGCTAATCGTGGCTGATAAGACACGCGCTGATTACATCACGCTGTCGAGACTCATTCATGGCGTTTGCTATAGCGTCCCGCCTGAGCATGTGCATCGCGTGCTATCCCGTTGGGATAACAGCAAGCCCGCCGATTACGCTGTGGGTGATGCATGGGGTGGCTCAGTGATCTATCCGTGTTACTCGCTAGTGGACCATGCAGATGGTGAACCGGTTGAGCGTCACCATGACTCAGCGCCACGCACAGAACGCCGTCGGGCGTGGAGGTTGCATGTCTAAGCTAAGAACGTTAAAGCCACGCCTGAAAGCCATTGATACGCGACGCATCAAGCCGATCTACGGTGAGCAGCGCCGGATAAGTGGAAGTGCAAGGGTGAGTTTGAAGCGCCGTATCTATGCGCGTGACAGTGGTCGCTGCTGTATGTGTAATCGGGTTGTTGATTTGACTGACAGTGAACTCGACCACCGTATCGCGCTTCAGTTCGGAGGCGATAACTCGGAGCACAACCTGTGGACGCTCTGCACTGAATGTCATGCAGGTAAGTCTGCACGTGAAGCCGCTACTGGTCAGCCTGATGAACAAGCCCTGAAGCATAAGGTGCATGATGGCGATCAGGAATCAGGGTTTGTAGGGCTCTGAGGCCTGCCAACCCCGGGGGGGGGATCATCCAGAGTAAACATCGATCGCCCTGGACACCGCGCCCCCTCTCATTCGCAGAAAAAATCCCCCTCTGGAGGGTGTAAACATGTTAACAGCGCAGAAGCGGAAATATGCTCTCGCGCTGATGTCCGGGATGTCTCAGAAGGATGCGGCAATAAAGGCGGGATATTCTGAAAAATCCGCGCGTTCCAAGGGGTCGCAGCTTGCTAAAGACCCGGAGGTCATCGCGTTTATTGAGCGGAAAAAACGAGAAAAAGTTGAGGTGGATGACGAACCTGCGTATCGCAGGAATGTTTATACCCCAGCAGTAAACACTCCTGAAGAAAAACGACCTCCTGCGGCATCGTCCGCCGGTGAGTATGAAGACCCTCTCGACTTCCTGAAATCGGTTATGAACAACGTTGGTTACGAAATCGAAACCAGGAAAGATGCTGCAAAGGCCATGCTGCCTTATATGCATCAGAAGAAAGGTGAGGGCGGTAAGAAGGATGCAAAAGCTGAGGCTGCCAAAAAAGCGGCCAATAAGTTCGCAATTCAGCAGCCGCCGAAACTGGTGGTTAACAATCGCGGGAATACATGATGCCGGAGTGGACAACTGCCTGCCCTGACTGGGCGGAGCGCCTGAAGAAAGGCCAGTCTATTATTCCTGCCCCGATTTACCCGGAGCAGGCTGAAATAGCCCTGAACGTTTTCAGGCAACTGAAAATCGTTGATGCTCCAGGATCGCCAACTTTCGGTGAGTCCTGCGCACAGTGGGTTTTCGATCTCGTTGCCGCGCTGTTCGGCTCCTATGATGCCGAAACCGGCCGCAGACACATTACAGAAGTGTTTGTACTGATCCCCAAAAAAAACTCCAAGTCTACGCTGGCCGCCGGGATAATGATGACGGCCTTGCTGCTCAACTGGCGTCAGGCTGCCGGGTACACCATCATCGCCCCGACTGTAGAGGTGGCGACAAACGCCTTTAACCCGGCGCGCGATATGGTAAAGCGGGATGATGATCTGGATGACCTCTGTCAGGTGCAGACACACATCAGGACCATCACCCACAGGGGAACGGACACGACGCTGAAAGTGGTGGCCGCCGACCCCAACACCGTTTCTGGGATTAAATCTGTCGGCACGCTCATTGACGAGTTGTGGCTTTTTGGTAAGCAACATAACTCCGAAGATATGCTGCGTGAGGCAGTCGGTGGCATGGCATCACGACCTGAAGGCTTTGTGATGTATACAACCACGCAGTCCAACGAACCGCCAGCTGGCGTGTTTAAGAAAAAGTTACAGTACGCCCGTGACGTTCGCGACGGAAAAATTCACGACCCGCATTTTCTTCCGGTGATATTTGAGCATCCACCGGAAATGATTGCCAGCGGAGAGCATCTTCTTCTGGATAACCTCGCGATGGTTAACCCCAACCTGGGTTACTCCGTTGACGAGCAGTTTCTTTACCGCGAATACAACAAAGCGAAAGAGGCCGGGGAAGAAGACTTCCGTGGCTTTATGTCCAAGCACGCCAACGTTGAAATCGGTCTCGCCCTGCGCGCTGACAGATGGGCAGGGGCGGATTTCTGGGAGCAACAGGCAAGGCGCGTCACTTTTGACGATATTCTTCGCCGCTCTGAGGTGGTCACAGTTGGTATTGATGGCGGTGGTCTCGATGACCTTCTTGGCCTGGCCGTTATCGGGCGCGATCGCCAGACTCGCGAATGGTTATGCTGGTGCCATGCATGGGCACATACCATCGCCCTGGAAAGGCGAAAGAGCGAAATTTCAAAATTAAAGGATTTTGAGAGGGCCGGTGACCTGACGATCGTTAAGCGGGTGGGCGAGGATGTTGAGCAGGTTGCAGAGTATGTCAGCCGGATTTATGAAGCCGAACTGCTGGACAAAATCGGGATTGACCCTTCTGAGGTCGGGCAAATTCTTGATGCGCTCAGTGAGGCAGGCATTCCTGATGAGGCTGTAACCGGGGTCAGCCAGGGCTGGAAACTCGGCGGCGCCATTAAGACTACCGAGCGAAAGCTGGCTGAAGGTGTTCTGCTTCATGGTGGTCAGCTTCTGATGGCATGGTGCGTAGGCAACGCCCGTGTGGAGCCGAAAGGTAACGCCATACTCATCACCAAACAGGCCAGCGGGAAGGGGAAAATTGACCCTCTTATGGCCACATTCAACGCCGTTACGTTAATGGCACTTAACCCCGAACCGGTCAAAAAAGACTACCAGGTATTTTTCGTTTAACACACACGTCAGTTAATGGCCCGCGCATGCGGGTTTTTTCATTTCTGGAGGCCAGCAAATGACGCTTAAACGCGCCTGCACCCTCATGACGGTGAAGTCGGTAAATGAGGATGAGCGGATTATCACCGGCATCGCCTCAACACCGTCTCCCGATCGTGACGGTGACATTATGGAGCCGGAGGGGGCGAAATTCCGCAGCGATACGCCGTTCCTCTGGCAGCACGACCGCTCTCAGCCTATTGGCACCTGCACGCCAAAAATGGTGAAAGAGGGGTTGCAGATCACAGCAAAGCTCGTGAAACCAACCCCTGACATGCCATCCCAGTTAATCGCACGTCTTGATGAAGCGTGGGCTTCGATTAAGGCGGGGCTGGTACGCGGCCTGTCGATTGGGTTCCGCCCAATTGAGTATTCCTTCCTGGATGAAGGCGGTATTCGCTTTTTGTCCTGGGACCTGCTTGAGGTCTCGGCGGTGACCATTCCGGCCAATGCCGAATGCTCCATCCAGACCGTTAAATCTTTCGATCGCCAGTTTCTCGCCGCGTCAGGCAATGAGAAACCGGTAGTGAAAACTTCTAAAACCGCTGGCGCTACAGCACCCAAAACCAAAAAAGGAAACATTTCGATGAATATCGCAGAACAAATCAAGAGCTTTGAAGCGAAGCGTGCAGCGCTGGCCGCATCACTTGATGAAGTGATGTCAAAGGCGGCTGAAGAGGGACGCACCCTGGACGCTGAAGAAGAAGAGAGCTACGACAACACATCCGCAGAAATTAAATCAGTTGATGCGCACCTCAAACGACTGCGCGACATGGAAAGCAATCTGGCATCGACTGCAAAACCGGTATCTAAAGCTGCTGGTGGCGAATTCACCACCGTGAAGACAAACGCGCCGGGGATCATTCGCGTTGAGCAAAATCTGGAGAAAGGTATCGCCTTTGCCCGTTTTGCCAAGGCACTGGCGGCGGCAAACGGCAGCCGTTCTGAAGCGCTGGAAATTGCACGTAAGCAGTACCCGGATGATGCGAAACTTCACCATGTGCTGAAAGCCGCTGTTGGTGCTGGCACAACGACCGATCCTCAGTGGGCTGGTGCGCTGGTGGAGTATCAGGAATACGCAAATGATTTTGTTGAATTCCTCCGCCCGCAGACCATTATCGGTCGTTTCGGTCAGGGTGGTATTCCTGCACTGCGTCAGGTCCCGTTCAACATTCGTATTCCGGCACAAACTTCCGGCGGATCTGCAAGCTGGGTAGGTCAGGGTAAGGCCAAGCCGCTGACCAAATTCGACTTTGAGTCCATCACGTTCAGCTTCGCCAAAGTCGCAGCCATTGCGGTGCTGACCGATGAGCTGATCCGGTTCTCCAATCCGGCAGCTGATGCACTGGTGCGTAATGCGCTGGCAGAAGCGGTCATTGCACGCCTGGATACGGACTTCATTAACCCGGCGAAAGCCGAAGTTGCTAACGTCTCTCCGGCCTCAATTACCAACGGTATTGTGGCTGTTCCATCAACCGGCGATCCGGATGCAGATGCTGAAGCGGCATTCGCTCAGTTTGTCTCCAATAACCTCCAGCCAACTGGCGGCGTGTGGATCATGTCCAGCACCAACGCGTTGGCGCTGTCCATGAAGAAAAATGCTCTGGGCCAGAAAATGTATCCGGAAATGACCCTGCTTGGCGGCACATTCCAGGGGCTTCCGGCTATCGTTTCGCAGTACGCCGGAAGCAATCTTACCCTGCTGAACGCGCCGGATATTTATCTGGCTGACGACGGTGGTGTGGCAGTGGATATGTCACGTGAAGCCTCTCTGGAAATGGAAAGCGATCCTACTGGCGACAGCGTCAGCCCAACCGGAACGGAGCTGGTTTCCATGTTCCAGACGAACAGCGTGGCTATCCGTGCCGAGCGCTGGATCAACTGGAAGCGTCGCCGCACGGCAGCGGTGGCGGTTATTTCTGGTGTGAACTACGGCTCTAACCAGGGAAGCTAACGCGAAAGGAGGGCGGGGGAAACCCCGCCATATTGCATGGCAAAAATCAGATATCTGCAACGCACACATGACTCTGTTACGGGAGATGTAAAGACCGTGGACGATCGGTGCGCAAGGGTGCTGGTGCTGCTTGGCAAGGCTGAATATTTCACCGAGGTAACTACCAGGGTGAGGAAGAATAAGCGTAGAGCGGAGAACGGCTAATGTGGAATCCTTTCCGAAGAAAAGAGGGGCAAGTCAAAAATCTACAGCAGCCTGTTGTCAACCGAGGGGGCTGGACACCGATGTTCAGTTATGTCCACGAACCCTACGCCGGGGCCTGGCAGCAGAATATGGAAATTAAGCCCAAAACGGTTCTCTCCTATTATGCTGTGTTTTCCTGCATATCTCTGATCGCAAGTGATATCGCTAAAATGCCTCCGCGCCTGATGAAACAGGATTCAAATGGCGTTCGGAGGGAAATTAAAACCGGAAAGATAGCCTCGCTGTATTCCAGGCCAAATGCCTTTCAGAACCGCATCCAGTTCTTTGAGCACTGGCTGAATTCCAAGCTGTGCGAAGGTAATACCGTTGCGCTCAAGATCCGGAACAATCGCGGCGAGATAACCGAGCTGAGGCTGCTGGACTGGAACAAGGTTACGCCGCTGGTAGCTGATGATGGCTCTGTCTTCTACCAGATCAATCCGGATAACATGGCCGGTATTGAATCATCTGTGACTGTACCGGCACGAGAGGTTATTCACGATCGGTTCAACTGTCTGTTCCATCCCCTTATTGGTCTTTCCCCGATTTATGCTGCTGGTCTGGCTGCAATGCAGGGTCACCATATTCAGGAAAGCTCAGCGTACTTTTTCCGCAATGGCGGGAAACCCAGCGGTGTTATCGAGGTTCCGGGCTCGATTACGGAAGAGAACGCCAGGAAGATCCAAAAAAACTGGGACACTGGTTATACCGGGGAAAATGCGGGTAAAACCGCCATTCTGAGCAATGGTGCGAAATATGTTCCCCGGACGGTCTCAGCTGCTGATGCACAAACTGTCGAACAGCTTCGCATGACCGCGCAGATTGTCTGTTCAGTATTTCACGTGCCTGCTTATAAGGTTGGAATCGGTGAACTGCCAACGCATGACAACATCGAGGCGCAGGATCAGCAGTATTACTCACAGTGTCTTCAGTCCCTGATTGAGTCCATCGAATTGCTGCTGGATGAAGCGTTTGAACTTGAGGGTGATACAGGGACTGAGTTTGATGTTAATGCGCTGCTGCGTATGGACAGCGAACGCCGTATCAAATCACTCGGCGAGGGTGTGAAAAATACCATTCTGACGCCAAATGAGGCGCGACGGAGTGAAAACCTTCCGCCCTTACCCGGCGGCGACGCACTGTATCTTCAGCAGCAGAACTTCAGTCTTGAAGCGCTGGCGCGCCGTGATGCTTCGGATGACCCGTTTGCCAAATCCGGCGCCGGCAGCCGTACCACATCTGACGATGCGAACGGGAAATCCATGTCGGAATCTGAACTGACAGCGGCAAAAGCCATGCTGAGAGGATTGTTAACCAAATGAATGAACGTGAACTTTCCCTTATCAGGGCTCTTGGAGAGGAATTTTCCCTTGCGCTTGGCGAGCTTCGTGAGTCTTTCAGAAAAAGCCTCAGTGACTATCAGCAGACAACGGAAGAGCACCTTACCAGGCTCTCTCTTGAGGTTGCGTCCCTGAAGGATACACCGGCACCTGACTTTACCAAGCTGCTGGCTGATGCAGTGGCATCCCTTCCGGTTCCTGAGACTCCTGAATTGCCGGATATCGGCGCTATGGTCAGCGAAGCGGTCGCTGCTATCCCGGCACCGCAGGACGGTAAAAGTGTCACGGTCGACGATATTACCCCCGTTTTACAGGAACTGGTCAGCAATGCCGTGGCAGAGATACCTGTACCAAAGGACGGTAAAGACTTTGATCCCGCCATGCTTAAACAGGCAGTTGAAGAAGCTGTCAGCGAGGCGGTAGCCGCCATCCCGGTACCGCGTGACGGTAAAAGTGTCACGACTGAAGACGTCCAGCCGATGATTCAGGAGCTGGTTTCAGCATCCATTCCGGAGCCGCCAGATGTGAAATCGCTGGTTAATGAGGCGATTGCAGCTCTGCCCGCAGCAGAGCCGGGTAAAGATGGAGAAAATGGCCGGGACGCCCTGTCGCTGGAGATTCTACCTTTCATTGATGAGGGGAAAAGTTATCCACGTGGCAGCTATGCCACGCATAACGGTGGCCTGTGGCGCGCTTACGAGAAAACCCATGGTATGCGTGGCTGGGAGTGTCTTGTTGATGGTGTGGCGGGTATTGATATTCAGCAATCTGAGCAGCGTTGCTTCACCCTGACGGTTAACCGCACCAGTGGCGCCAGCGAAACCAAATCCTTTGACGTGCCTGTGATGATTTATCAGGGCGTATTCAAATCCGGTCAGGAATATCTGCCTGGCGACACAGTTACATGGGGCGGTTCGCTCTGGCACTGCGACGAGCAGACCCAGGACAAGCCTGGTGAGGCAGGTTCGAAAGGCTGGACGCTGGCTGCCAAGCGTGGCCGAGACGGGAGGGGATACTCATGATTGAACTCGTCACCCTTGAAGAGGTTAAAGAACACTGTCGTATCGATGGCGATTACAGCGACAACGATTTGGCCGGGAAGATCAGGGCGGCCAGTTCCGCGATTATTCGTTTTTGTCAGGGCAGCAGGGACAAAATCGTAGATGCCAATAACCGGCCGCTGGAAAGTGAAGAATATTCGCTGGCAAAAGAGGCGACATTGCGTCTTGTTACCAAGCTCTACCGCGATCCTGATGGCACGACCATGAGGGACTTAAAGCAGGGGGAGCTTCCATTTGATGTGACCATGCTTATCTGGGATCTCCGCTTACCCACCATTATTTGAAGAGGGTGATATGTCTTTTCTTTATTCGGGTGACCTCAATAAAAAAATAGTTCTGCAACGCACTGAGAACGGGCGCGGCCCCCTTGGTGAGGTGCTCCCCGGCCATCTTATTGATGTGGCTACGGTCTGGGCTCGCGCCGAACTAAAATCTAACCGTAAAATCAGGACGCTGGACCAGAAACAGGTTGTCGAGACCTGGCTGTTCACCGTTGGTCCGCGCAGTGATGTTGAAATTGACTGGAAGATCCAGTGGCAGAATGGTTCGTTCACTGTCGTGGCGGTCGACCGCAGCCACTCCGATCGGGTTGAAATCAAAGCTGAAAGGGATGGCCGGCATGATAGAGCAGGCAATTAAAACTTCGCTTGAGCGTCTTTCCGGGATAGCTGTTTATCCTCTTCTGCTACCAGACAGCGAGCTAAGCGGTATTACTTTTCAGCGGATATCAGACCCGGAAATTGAAACCGGAATGGTACGAACAGGGCTTATTGCTGGTCGTTTTCAAATCTCGATGTACAAAGTGGATGATTATACCGGGCTGGTAAAACTGGATAAGGCTATCTGGTCTTACTGGAAAGGTATTGTCCACGGAGAGCTTGAAGGTTATCCCGTTCAGTACATTCAGCGTGGGAATATACTTCAGGACAAAACAACCCTTACCAGCAAACAGGTTCAGTACAGGCTTACCCGAGATTTCGTGCTTTATTTTTATGAGGAATCATCATGATCCTCATGGAAGTTAAAGGGCTTCAGGAACTCGAACGCCAATTGCTTTCCCTTGGTGAAAAGGTTGGTACGCAGGTTTTACGGGAGGCCGGGAAAGCTGCACTTGAGCCCGTTCTGGAGGATATGAAAGCGCATGCTGGTTACGACGAAACAGCGAAAGATGAGCACATGCGCGATTCCATAAAAATCCGCTCATCCTCGAAAGCAAAGGGCAATGCAGTTGTTTATCTTCGCGTTGGCCCGAGTAAAAAACACTTCATCAAAGCGTTGGCTCAGGAGATGGGAACCGTAAAGCAAGTCGCAAATCCCTTCATTCGTCCGGCGCTCGATTATCAGAAAGCGAAAGTTCTGCGCATCCTTGCGATAGAAATACGCGACCGAATTGAAAACCACCGGTAGCGCTCGCTGCCACCTTCAAAGAGAGAGAAATTATGGCTGATAAAACTTCGCCAGAGTACGCGATGCTGCCTGCTGGCACCGTCGTTATGTGGGGTGCTGCGGGCAGCGACGTAGCAACAATGAAACCACTCATTAACTGTAAAGCGCTGGGCGCTACAGGACAGACGGGCAGCTTTGTAGACTGCACTACGCTGATCGATACCAGTAAACAGTTTATCTCTGACCTGCCTGAAGGCCCTGAAAAATCGCTGGGCTTTATTGACGATCCAGCCAACCAGGACTTTGCTGATTTCCTCAACGCAGCAGAGAACCGGGAAACCGTACAGTTTTACGTTGAGCTGCCAAATGGTCGAACGGCGAACATGATTCTGGCCCTGTCTGGCTGGCAGATGAATGAAATTACCGCTCCGGCAAGTGAAGTCATTCAAATCACTGTTCAGGGAAAACAGAACAATATTACCTGGGGTACGGCTGCCGGCAGCTGATCAGGGCATTACTAACTGGCCACCTCCTGGTGGCCTTTTATTATCTAATTCTCAGGAAAAACTATGTCTACCATCGATGTTTCTGCACTTAAATCCGCACTTCTGAAGCCTAAAATCGCCGTTATTACCGCCGAAATTTTTGGCACCACCGTTTATCTACGCCGCATGACCGCGGGAGAACTCATCGATCATGAAGAAGCGCTGCGAGACAGTCAGATTGCAGAAGATGCACGTAAAGCTTCAGAGATCAGTGTGCAGTTGATCGTCGATTGTCTTGTCCATCCCGATGGCAGCCTAATCGCAGCTGAAGACAAACCTACCGCAGCCGAGCTTCTTCAGACTCATGACAACGTGGCGCTCCTTGATGCAATCGCCACAGTAAAAAAACATGCGCTGGGCAAGCTTGAAGACGCGGAAAAAAACTAACGAGCTCGCCCTGGCTTGAGCTGATTTTCTGGCTGGCTGACCGCTGGGGCGAGCCTGACCCTTCAAAGATTGCTTCACTTCCGGCAGAAACCCTTTTTCACTGGCGTGCGTATTTTCTGCGTACTGGTGCCATAAGCCGACCCGGTGAAGAAATTTCTCCGACTCCTGAAACCCCGCCTCCTGCTGTAGTCAGTAATGTTGACGATCAGTGTGCGGCAGTAATGAGAGCGTTAATGTAATGGCTGACGTTGCTTCCCTTGCCGTCGGGCTGCATCTCAACGCAGCCAATTTTAAATCTCAGCTGATGGGTGCATACGGTGATGCTGAGAACTCATCAAAGCGTTTCAACCGTAACGCACAGGAAGATGCTAAAAAGACAGATGAAGCCTATTCCCGGATGGGGAAAACCATCGCGGGTGTTGCTGGTCGCCTGGCGGGATTTGCCGGTGCCGGTTTATCACTTGGCGCCATCATTACTACCACGCGTGAATACGGACAGGCTTTATCCGACCTTTCGGCTATTACCGGCGCTACAGGCGCCCAATTAAAATCGCTTGATGAAGCTGCCCAGGAGATGGGGCGTAGCACTGAGTACAGTGCGAGCCAGGCGGTGGAAGCCCTGAAATTGATGGCGTCCGCTAAACCTGAACTTCTTCAGACCGCAGACGGACTTACTGAGGCGACAAAGAGCGCGCTAACGCTTGCCCAGGCCGCAGGATCAACTTTGCCAGATGCAACCCGCACTCTGGCTCTTTCCCTTAACCAGTTCGGGGCCGGGGCTCAGGAAGCGGATCGTTATATTAACGTGCTGGCTGCCGGTGCCAAGTTCGGGGCATCGGAAATCGCAGATACAGCTGCGGCTATTAAAAATGGTGGGGTGGCCGCTGCACAGGCAGGAGTTGGGTTTGAAACGCTTAACGCAGCGATTCAGGTTCTGGCTGAGCGTGAAATCAAAGGCGGTGAAGCAGGAACCGCGCTGAGAAACGTTATTCTTGCCCTTGAGAAAGGCACAGACAAAACGCTCAAACCATCGGTTGTGGGGCTCAGTGGTGCTCTGGATAATCTCTCAAAGAAAAACCTTTCTACGGCTCAGGCTGTAAAACTGTTCGGTGTTGAGAATATCAACGCGGCATCAGTGCTGGTGGACAACCGCAGCAAACTTAACGCATTAACCCTTGCCCTAACTGGAACACAGACTGCGCATGAGCAGGCCGCTATTCGTGTTAATAACCTGAATGGCGACATCATGGGGCTCACCAGTGCTTTTGAAGGCATGATCATTAAAATTGGTCAAAGTAGTACCGGACCGCTTCGTTCAGGAATTCAGTCAGTAACCGACGGTATCAATCTGCTTACCGATAATTTTAACGCGGTTGCAAGTGTGGCCTTATACACACTGATCCCGGTTCTTTCGACCAAACTGACAGCTGGTCTTCGCGAAAACATAAGCGCATGGCAGCAGAATCAGGCAGCCGTTAAAGCAGCAGCAGCGGCTCAGGCTGATGGCGCACGTAAAACGCTGGAAGCTACTTCTGCCACGCTAAAGCGAAATGATGCGGAATTTGGTTATTACCGTCAGCTGGAAAAAACGGCCAGGCAGCATGGTTTGAACGTAAATTACCAGGGAGAGTTTAACCGACTTATCCGCGAAGAAACCGAGCAAACTAATCTGGCCACTCGTGCAAAAATGCAGTTGGCAGCAGCTAATCGTCAGGTATCTCTGACCGCTCGTGCTGCCTCGGTAGCTGTGGGGCTCGCTCGCGGGGCCCTGGCGCTTGTCGGTGGACCTTTTGGGGCTGCGATGCTGGCAGGCTCCGCACTTCTGTATTTTCATCAGCAGGCGAAGGATGCCCGACAGTCAGCAATTAACCTCAAGGATGCTGTCATTGAAACCACTGCTGCGCTGATGCAGATGTCTGATAAACAGCTGGCCGTTAAGCAGATTGACCTGCAAGACCAGTATGAAAATCAGGTAACTCAGCGTAACCAGCTCATCAAGGAAATTCAGGACGCAGACAGCAGACTAGATAGCCTCGGTGGATTTGACCCATTCCGACAGAAAAAAGGGGTAGAGGACAGTAAGAAACGGGCAGAAGCTGACCTTGAAGCCGTTAATAAAGGGTTAGAGACAACACAGTCTAACCTTGAGAATGTCAGCAAGGCGCGATTTTTGGTCCAGACAGGGATCGCCGATCAAGCAAAATCGCTCGCGAATGACATCAAAAATATCACAGCTCAGACAGCTAAAGCCGGAGAGGGTGTTACCACACCCTGGACCGGTGAAGATACTCAAAAGGCCAGGAAGGAAACGGTCAATCAGTATCTTCAGTTGCGCAGGGAGATCGAAGAAGCTCATGCAACCAGCCTTGGAAAAATTGATCTTCAGGAGAAAGCCAGTCAGGAAAAGCTGATCGCTGCGGCGCGTAAAAATGGAGCAAGCCAGCAGGATCTACAGCGTGCGCTGTTAATGAATGCTGAAAATTATCAGAAGCAACGTAACGAACTTGCTGAGCAGTATTCCCCGGCACGATCGGCCATCAATAAAGAGAAGGAAGCGAGCCAGGAGCTCAAGTCTCTCCTTGATGCACGTTTGCTTACTGAAAAAGAGTACATGGCTGCGCGTGTCACACTGTCACAGGAGACATCCCGACAAATCCTACAGGCCCAGGCTAATGCTCTAACTGCACCACGGGTTGAGCTTGCCGGGGACGTTGATCCGCTTGCCCAGCAAAGGAACCAACTCGTACAGCAGCAAAGTCTGGTAGAGACCTATTATCGCAATGGTGTGCTGAGTAAGCAGCAATACGAAATGCTGATGCAGAAGAGCAGTAAAGATTCTGCTGATGCACAGTATCAGACCGCGCTGGAATTATATCGCTCACAGAGTGAATTCAATAATCTGGCGATCGGTCTGGTTGAGGCTACCCGGGAGCGAACCACTAATGTCCTGACGGGGCTGCTGACTAATACGCAGACCTTTAAAGAGGGCATGATCAACCTCTTCTCCACGCTTACTCAGTCGATAATTCAAAACCTCGTCGATATGGCAGCGCAGGCGCTCGTAACAAATACAATCCTGAGTTCGATTATGGGTGTCGGTTCGAGTGTACTTGGCGGTGTTGGTGGAAGTACGGCAAGCAGCTCAGGGACGGCGATTGCCGATTATGGGAGCAATTTCCAGTTCAATGCTAAAGGCGGCGTTTATTCCTCCTCAGACTTAAGTGCCTATAGCGGCCAGGTTGTCGATAACCCTACCTTTTTCGCATTCGCGAAAGGTGCCGGAGTAATGGGTGAGGCGGGACCAGAAGCGATCATGCCATTGACTCGGGCAGCTGATGGTTCACTTGGGGTTCGCGCAGTGTCAGGCGGTGCCTCTGAAGGTGCTGCTCCTCAGGTATTCATCACTATCAATGGCGATGGCAGTACGGCATCACAATCATCTGGCGGGCTGGAAAAATTCGGTAAAAGCGTAGGCAATTTTGTCAGAGATGAATACCGAAAGCTGATACAGGCTGATCTTCGTCCCGGAGGGGCAATCTGGAACAGTACAAACGGGAGGCGGTAATGGCGCTGGAAACCTTCAACTGGAGCCCTAGGGTGAATCCTTCTCAGGACGTCACCATGCGTACGCGTGAGGCGCAGTTCGGAGATGGTTACACCCAGACATCCGGTGACGGACTCAACCCTCGCTCACAAAGCTGGGATCTGACCTTTGTAGGTCTGGAACCCTATATCAAGTCGATCAAAGACTTTCTTGATCGCCATGAGGGAACAAAAGCATTTGCATGGAAGCCGCCGCTTGAGGACTTGGGTCTCTATCGATGCAAACAATACAAGCCCTCCCCAATGGGGGGAGGCAACTGGTCTCTCACGGCAACATTTATCCAGGCATTTAAACCATGAGCTTAAACGCAGATTATCAGAAGCTGGAATCCGGAAATGACGTTCGTCTGATTGAGGTGGACGGTTCTTCTTTTGGGCTAACGGACGTTCTCCGGTTTCACAATTACAACATTCCCCACACCGAAACGGAAATAGTTGCCGCCGGCGGGGATGAGGCCAAGCTCCCCGCGAAACCAATCTGGTGGCAGGGTAATGAATATTCTGCCTGGCCTTATCAGCTGGAAGGGCTGGAGAAATCGACCAGTGGCAGCAATGCGACGCCATCCCTGACGGTCGCGAACATCGAAAGCTCTATTTCTGCCCTGTGTCTTGCGTATGACGATTTGCTACAGGCTAAGGTCACTATTCACGACACAAAGGCAAAATATCTCGATGCGAAAAATTTCGCAGGTGGTAACCCTACAGCAGATCCGACTCAGGAGAAACTTCAGGTCTGGTATATCGACGGGAAAACGACCGAGCTTGCTGGCGAAACCATCGAGTTTGTACTGTCCAGCCCTATGGATCTTCAGGGACAAATGATCCCGACGCGGCAGCTTCATTCCCTGTGTACATGGTGCATTCGTAATAAGTACCGCACCGGCGATGGCTGCGACTATGCCGGTACGCGCTATTTCGACAAAAACAACAACCCGGTAAGCGATCCGTCACTGGATGAATGCAACGGCACGCTGACGGCCTGCAAACTTCGATTCGGTGAAAGCAACGAACTCTCGTTTGGTGGGTTCCCCGGTACGTCGCTGATCAGGAGTTGATATGCGTCAGAAAACCATTGATGCGATTATGGCGCATGCTGCCGCTGAATATCCTCGTGAGTGCTGTGGTGTGGTGGCGCAGAAAAGCCGCGTTGAACGTTATTTTCCTTGCCGGAATCTTGCCGCGTCGCCGGAGGACAATTTTGTCCTTTGCCCCGAAGATTACGCAGCCGCTGAGGACTGGGGTACGGTGATCGCCATCGTTCACAGCCACCCTGACGCCACTACGCAGCCGAGCGAACTGGATAAAGCGCAATGCGACGCAACGCTTTTACCCTGGCATATCGTGAGCTGGCCCGAGGGGGATTTACGCACCATTCAGCCGCGTGGAGAGTTGCCACTGCTGGAGCGCCCGTTTGTACTTGGTCACTTTGACTGCTGGGGGCTGGTAATGAGCTATTTCCGGCAAACGCATGGTATCGAACTCCGCGATTACCGGGTTGATTATCCCTGGTGGGAAAACGAATATCCGGACAACTTCTATCAGGATTGCTGGTACGAGTGCGGATTCCGTGAATTCGACGGGCCGCCGAAACCCGGCGATATGGTGATCATGCAAGTGCAGGCTGATAAGTGGAACCACGCGGGAATTCTGCTGGAAGGCAACATGCTACTGCATCACTTATACGGTCATCTGAGTCAGCGTGTGCCATATGGCGGCTACTGGCAGGAAAGGACGATGAAGGTTCTACGATATAAGGACCTGTGCTAACCTTCCGTTTAATTTTTGAAGGGAGGGATTATGAAAAAGTTATTATGTCTGTTTTTTGCTGTGTTTTTCTTATCTGCTTGTGATGATTTGCCTGAAGCTCCATTTGGTTTCAAATGGGGGCAATCAGTTAAAGATACATTGGCACAAAATATAGATGGTTTAAAGGTAGATGGTGACGAAAAGAAAGTTGTTTTTGCAGCTTCGGACTCCGCGCCTATTCCTTCAACCTATGCAGGGCGCTATAACTTAATGTTTATAGCTGGTAGAGGCCTAACTCACATAACCTTTTCAGTTAACGTCGATAAAAATTCAACGTCATTCATTGAGGGCGCTAAGGTATATAAAGACATTAGTAATATTCTAGATGGAAAATATGGCGCTCCAGTTCTTGTAAAGGAAAGTGTTAGCGATGAAAAACACGGCTTTTATAACTGTCTGAAAAAAACCAATTGTGGAGAATGGCATCGTGATTATGATTTTAATGGTATGAAAGTCACGCTGTCTGCTCGCCCTGTGCCATACAATGCAAATGCTGGTGACCCAAATGGTGTTATAAGCGTCAAATATGAATATTATACTGACGCGATGAAAAGAGCTGACGCTAAAAAATTTGGCGCAGATAATTACTCTAATGGGTTTTAAACTTTAAGAGCCGAAGGTGATTTTAGGAGATGGCATGCAAGAGGTAATGACGCGAATTGAGCTAAGTGGCGAGCCGGGTAAAATTTTTGGAAAGATCCATCACCGCCTTATCAATAAAGTATCTGAAGCTGGAACGGCCCTCGCTAAAACTATCCCCGGCTTTGAAAGCTATATGATCAGCAGTAAAAGTCGTGGTCTAACCTTTGCTGTTTTCAAAGGGAAGAAAAATATAGGAGTAGATGACCTTGGTTTTCCAGTCACAGGAGAGGTCATCAGAATCGTTCCAGTAATAATAGGAAGTAAAAAGGATGGTTTGCTACAGACTATTCTTGGTGCAGTAATTATTGCGGCATCTGCAATTGGCAGTTATTTTGCACCGGGAAACCCGATTTCTGCGTTTGGATACAAATTTGGTGCAGCCATGATATTGGGTGGAGTTGTTCAGATGCTTTCGCCTCAACCCGGGGGCCTGGCCAGCAAACAAAGCGCTGATAACCGTGCATCGTATGCGTTCGGCGGGGTGACAAATACCGCCGCACAGGGTTACCCGGTTCCGCTCCTTTACGGCCGCCGGCGAATCGGCGGGGCAATTATTTCCGCCGGGATTTATGTCGAGGATCAGCAGTAGATAACAAACCTTTTTACAAGCCACCTTCGGGTGGCTTTTTTTATGGGCGCGATATGGCGAATAAAATTACCGGACGAAAAGGGGGGAGCTCCAGTTCCCGAACTCCTACCGAACAGCCTGATGATCTGCAATCTGTAGCGAAGGCAAAGATCCTCGTTGCGCTTGGGGAAGGGGAGTTTGCTGGACAGCTCACCGGGAAGGATATCTACCTGGACGGAACGGCGCTGGAGAACGCCGACGGCTCCCAAAACTTCAGCGGCGTTACGTGGGAATTTCGCGCGGGTACTCAGGCCCAGAAGTACATTCAGGGCATTCCCGGTACAGAAAACGAAATCAGCGTGGGAACCGAGGTAACGAGCGCTACAGCGTGGACACGAACCTTCACCAATACACAGCTTTCAGCGGTTCGTTTACGCCTGAAATGGCCTTCGATTTTCAAGCAGGAGGACGATGGCGATCTGGTTGGTTACTCGGTTAATTATGCGATTGACTTGCAGACGGACGGCGGGACATGGCAGACAGTCCTCAATACCAGTGTGACCGGGAAAACGACCTCAGGTTATGAGCGTAGCCACCGTATTGATTTACCTCAGGCGGGCAGCACCTGGACAATCAGACTACGCAAAATTACCGCTGACGCCAACAGCGCGAAAATCGGCGACACGATGACGCTACAGAGCTTCACTGAGGTGATTGATGCGAAATTGCGATATCCGAACACCGCGCTGCTGTACATCGAATTCGACTCCAGCCAGTTCAATGGCTCTATACCTCAGATCTCCTGTGAGCCACGTGGCCGCGTTATTCGGGTTCCTGATACTTACGACCCAGAAACCCGCTCTTACAGCGGGACATGGACCGGGGCGTTTAAGTGGGCATGGACGGATAACCCTGCGTGGATTTTTTACGATCTGGTTGTTTCTGACCGGTTCGGCCTCGGTCACCGTTTGACTGCCGCTAACATCGATAAGTGGACGCTTTATCAGGTCGCCCAGTATTGCGATCAGATGGTGCCGGACGGTAAGGGTGGCGATGGAACAGAACCACGCTATACCTGCAACGTGTACATCCAGGACCGAAACGACGCTTATACAGTCCTGCGTGATTTTGCGGCCATATTCCGTGGCATGACGTACTGGGGTGGCGATCAGATCGTTGCTCTGGCCGATATGCCCCGTGATGTGGATTACAGCTACACGCGCGCTAACGTTGTTGGCGGTCGCTTCACCTATTCAAGCAGCACCACGAAAACCCGCTACACTACAGCGCTGGTTTCATGGTCCGATCCCGGTAACGCCTACGCTGACGCGATGGAACCCGTATTCGAGCAGGCGCTGGTAGCGCGGTACGGCTTCAATCAGCTGGAAATGACAGCCATCGGCTGTACCAGACAGTCAGAAGCGAACCGAAAGGGGCGCTGGGGTATTCTCACCAACAACAAGGATCGCGTTGTTTCGTTCGATGTCGGGCTGGACGGAAACATACCGCAGCCTGGCTATATCATCGCTGTGGCAGACGAGCTGCTTTCCGGAAAGGTTATGGGCGGACGCATCAGCGCCGTGAATGGTCGCGTTATCAAACTTGACCGTGTAGCTGATGCAGCAGCAGGTGATCGCCTTATCCTCAACCTTCCCTCCGGAGCGTCACAGAGCAGGACCATTCAGGCGGTTAACGGGGAATCGGTCACAGTCACCACCGCGTACAGTGAGACGCCTCAGGCCGAAGCTGTCTGGGTGGTTGAGTCAAACGAACTCTACGCGCAGCAGTATCGTGTTGTGAGTGTCGCTGATAACGATGATGGCACTTTCACCATTACCGGTGCATGGCACGATCCGGATAAATATGCCCGAATCGATACCGGAGCCATTATTGACCAGCGGCCGGTGAGCGTGATCCCGCCGGGCAACCAGTCGCCGCCTGCGAACATCGTGATCAGCTCGTTTTCTGTGGTGCAGCAAAATATCAGCGTCGAAACGATGCGCGTGAGCTGGGACCAGGCGCAGAACGCTATCGCCTATGAAGCGCAATGGCGCCGCAACGACGGGAACTGGGTTAACGTGCCGCGCAGCTCCACCACGTCATTCGACGTCCCCGGGATTTATGCCGGGCGCTACCTGGTGCGCGTACGCGCAATCAATGCCGCAGAAATCTCGTCCGGATGGGGCTATTCAGAAGAGAAAACGCTGACGGGGAAAGTGGGCAATCCGCCGAAACCGGTCGGCTTCATCGCTTCTGATAATGTGGTTTTCGGTATCGAGCTGAGCTGGGGATTCCCGGCGAACACCGACGACACGCTGAAGACGGAAATTCAGTACAGCCTGACCGGGACGGAAGACGATGCGATGCTGCTGGCAGACGTACCCTATCCGCAGCGCAAGTATCAGCAGATGGGCCTTAAGGCGGGGCAGATTTTCTGGTATCGCGCGCAGCTGGTGGACCGCAGCGGCAACGAATCAGGTTACACAGAATGGGTGCGCGGGCAGGCCAGCATTGATGTATCCGATATCACCAATGCAATCCTGGAGGAGATTAAAGAGACTGATACGTTCAAAGACCTGATCGAGAGCGCGGTGGAGAGCAGTGAAAAGTTCGCAGAACTGGCTGATGCAATCAAAGAGAACGCAGACGGCCTTGCTGCTGCGGTTGGCTCGAATAAGCAGACAGCAGAAGCAATCATCGGCAACGCGCTGGCTATTGCCGATGTTGTCGTGCGCCAGACAGCCCAACAGGGCGCTAACTCTGCGACATTCGAACAGCTCCGGGAGGTGATCGCCACTGAGACGGAGGCTCGCGTCACGGATGTTACTCGTCTTGAGGCAAAAACTGAGCAGAACGAGGCGGGAATTACCGAGGTAAGGCAGGCTCTGTCAGATGAAACGCAGGCGAGGGCGACAGCTGTCGACCAGCTTACTGCGAGTACTCAGGTCATTTCTGATAAAGCTGATTCGGCTTCGAGTAAAGCTGACGCTGCATCAGGTAAGGCAGATGCAGCTGAACAAGCCAGCTCACAAAACACTGCTGATATTACCACGTTGCGACAGGTTGTCACCGACACGACTTCATCAATGGCATCCCGTCTGGAGGAACTGGGAGCAAGGACAGATACTGCCAGCGGCGGCATTCAGAGTAACTCCATCGCGCTAATAACGAGTACGCTGGCGCAGGTTGATCAGCAGGTGAGACTCAGCGCGCAGTACGGTGACAGTAAGGCCAGCATCGATCGTATTGATAATGTTATGGCAAGCGACAGGGAGGCAACAGCGCGTTCGCTGCTGAGTTTGCAGACTGACGTGAACGGCAACAAGGCAGCAATCAACAGCCTGAACCAGACGTTTTCCAGTTATCAGCAGGCCACGGCCACGCAGATAAACGACATTACGGCGACCATCAACGGGCACACATCAGCCATCACAACCAACGCTCAGGCCATTGCGAACGTCAACGGCGACCTGAAGGCGATGTACAGCATCAAGGTTGCCGTGGATGCGAACGGAAAACAGTATGCTGCTGGTATGGGGATAGGTGTTGAGAATACGCCGTCCGGCATGCAATCACAGGTGCTGTTTGTGGCTGACCGTTTCGCGGTAATGGCGCAGGCGGGGGGAGCGGTTACACTGCCGTTCGTTATCCAGAACGGGCAGGTGTTTATCCGGGAAACCTTCATTCAGGACGGCACCATCGGCAACGCCAAGATTGGCAACTACATCCAGTCCAATAACTATGTCGCTGGCTCAGTCGGATGGAGGCTGGATAAGGGAGGTACGTTTGAGAACTACGGTTCGACAGCTGGTGAGGGAGCCATGAAGCAGACTAATCAAACGATCAGTGTCAAGGATGCCAACAATGTGTTGAGGGTGCAGATCGGGAGAATCACGGGAACATGGTAACGGGAGGTCTCCTACGGGGCCTCTTTTTTTTCAGGAGGACTGGATGGCGGAATATGGTGTTCAGACATGGGACGCCTCAGGCAATGTAAATAACTATGGCGTTAAGCCTGTCAGCGTTTGTGGCTATCTCCAGCTGGCCCAGAACCAGAAAACAGGCTCTTACACCGTAGCGCTTCCACCGGGTTGCAGGCTGACCTATTTTCAGAGCATGAACGGTGATCAGTTTGGAACGAGTCGGAGGAAGATCACTATTTTGGGGGGAACCGCAACAGTGTCAGCAGTAGGCGATACCGACTACTCAGCAGGGACTGAGCCTGCGGCAGCGGCTTATCTCATTTTCCAGATCGAGAGGGCATAAATGGCGGAGTATGGCGTTTTACTGACGACGACTAGCGGGGAAGTATGGGTGACTGCGAACAGCTCGCCAATCGCTCTACAGGCACGAAAGACAGCGGCACTTCAGGGAACATCGGGGTTTAATACCAAAGTGACGCACACATTCCCCGCAGGTCAGCCTGTTGTCGCCTTCGTTCATTGCACGGTTGAGGTCGAAATCACTCAGACGATAAGCGGGAACACCATCACGATTGATTTTCTCAGACCGAATGCAACCGGCACAGCGTACGTTTATTTTTTCTCTATTTTCCCGCAGACAAAGCCAGACTACGGGCTGGCTGTGTGGGATGCATCAGGGACGCTGATTTTAACAAACGAAACGCGCACGCTGAGCGATGTTGTCACCCTCGGTACCGCCGGGGTGGATGCCAGCTCAGGATACAACATCAATACAACTCTGGCGGGGAAGTGGGCCTGCATGCCTGCCATGCTGGGGCTAATTACCGGGGTTGTATCGGCTGGCGGTCAACCGCAGCCCTACTCGGCCATATACAAGAGCATGGCAAAACTTGAGGGAAGCAATACGCGGATATTCGCCAGGCCGCAGACAACCCCCGGCGGCGACCTTCAGAACGTCGCGTATTCGAATCTGAGGAACGTGATTATGGCCATTAACTGCGCCAATTATGATTGATCGTTTTTAGCGATCAATTTTGAATAATTGATCTACCAAATCAATTATATCCCATTGATTCATATTGTTATTGTGTAGTTTCATGAATGCCCTGGGATATAACCACTATGAAAAATATGATTCTTTGCCTGGCGGTAGCGGTATTGCTCTCCGGTTGCGCTGGCGTTATTGAGAAGCAGCAACCCGTATGCACCGGAACAGCCCTGGTCGGCGGACAGGAAAGCAGCGTCCAGATCTACGGAGTCCGTAAACAAAACAATCAGACGCAGTACCGCGCCGGTTATCCCTTTAACTGGTCATGGGTGAGCGCCAACACGTTCACCAGCACCACCTGCCACTAACCCATTCAGTTTTGAACAAACCCCGCTCCGGCGGGTTTTTTTATTGCCTGGAGAAAACATGATTTATACTACTGGCACTATCGCCATCAGCGGAAACACCCTTACAGGTACCGGCACAAACTTCACTGCTGCTGGTTCTCTTATTCGTAACGGCTGTACCGTTATTGCA
>NZ_JBLVXX010000054.1:0-29203 GCF_048283985.1 Enterobacter cloacae complex sp. 6730903
ACAGATTGTCTGATAAATTGTTAAAGAGCAGTGCAACGCGGCTTTCGCTCACCGTTGCGAGGTGGCGTATATTACGCTTTCCTCTTTCAGAGTCAACCCGTTATTTCAGGATTTTTTCTCTTCAACCGACCGGGTTATCTGTGAAGTGATTCACATCCGCCGTGTCGATGGAGGCGCATTATAGGGAGTTCTCCGCAGGCCGCAACCGCTAAATGACAGAAAAATGACTGACTGCTGCATTCCCCAGCAAAACCCCGCCTTATACCCTTTTACACACAGAGTTATCCACAGCACTGCGAAAAAGTGAAAATATGCGAGCGTTGCGCAAACGTTTTCGTTAAAATGCTCGCGCTTAACAAGGAGGCCTCGTCAGGTGTGTTAGATGAGTTTTTCGCTGGAAAATTCATCTAACGCTCTCTGTAATCGTGAAATCCAGGGGATTTACCATGCAACAACGTCGTCCAGTCCGCCGCGCTCTGCTCAGTGTTTCTGATAAAGCCGGTATCGTCGAATTCGCTCAGGCACTTTCCGCACGCGGTGTGGAGCTGCTTTCTACAGGTGGCACCGCGCGCCTGTTAGCAGAGAAAGGTCTGCCGGTAACCGAAGTGTCCGACTACACCGGTTTCCCGGAAATGATGGATGGACGCGTCAAAACCCTGCACCCGAAAGTGCACGGCGGTATTCTGGGCCGTCGCGGTCAGGACGACGGCATTATGGAGCAGCACAATATTGCCCCCATCGACATGGTGGTCGTTAACCTCTACCCGTTCGCCCAGACCGTTGCCCGCGAAGGCTGTTCTCTGGAAGACGCGGTTGAGAATATCGATATCGGCGGCCCAACCATGGTGCGCTCCGCGGCCAAGAACCATAAAGATGTGGCCATCGTCGTAAAGAGCAGAGACTACAACGCCATTATTAATGAGATGGATGCCAACGAAGGGTCCCTGACGCTTGAAACGCGTTTCGATCTCGCCATCAAAGCCTTCGAGCATACCGCCGCCTACGACAGCATGATCGCCAACTACTTCGGTAGCCTGGTACCTGCCTACCACGGTGAAAGCAAAGATCCCTCCGGCCGCTTCCCGCGCACGCTGAACCTGAACTTCATTAAGAAGCAGGATATGCGTTACGGTGAGAACAGCCACCAGCAGGCTGCCTTCTATATAGAAGAAGAGGTAAAAGAAGCCTCTGTTGCGACCGCACAGCAGGTGCAGGGCAAAGCCCTCTCCTATAACAACATTGCCGATACCGACGCCGCGCTGGAATGCGTGAAAGAGTTCAGCGAGCCAGCCTGCGTTATCGTCAAGCACGCCAACCCATGCGGCGTTGCCGTGAGCACCTCTATTCTGGATGCCTACGATCGCGCCTACAAAACCGACCCTACCTCCGCGTTCGGCGGCATTATCGCCTTCAACCGCGAGCTGGATGCGGAAACCGCGCAGGCCATCATCTCCCGTCAGTTTGTCGAAGTGATCATCGCGCCATCCGCATCCGAAGAGGCACTGAAAATCACCGCGGCGAAACAGAACGTGCGCGTGCTGGTTTGCGGCCAGTGGGCAGAACGCGTCCCGGGTCTGGACTTCAAGCGCGTGAACGGCGGGCTGCTGGTTCAGGACCGCGATCTGGGTATGGTGAGCGAAGCCGATCTGCGTGTCGTCACCAAACGTCAGCCAACCGAGCAGGAACTGCGTGACGCGCTGTTCTGCTGGAAAGTGGCGAAGTTCGTGAAATCCAACGCCATCGTCTACGCCAAAGAGAACATGACCATCGGAATCGGCGCAGGCCAGATGAGCCGCGTTTACTCTGCAAAAATCGCGGGTATCAAAGCAGGTGACGAAGGTCTGGAAGTCAAAGGCTCCGCCATGGCCTCTGACGCCTTCTTCCCGTTCCGCGACGGTATCGATGCGGCCGCTGCTGTGGGCATCACCTGTGTGATCCAGCCTGGCGGTTCAATCCGTGATGACGAAGTGATTGCCGCTGCCGACGAACATGGCATCGCAATGATCTTCACCGACATGCGCCACTTCCGCCATTAATTCCCGGAGCAGAAAATGAAAGTATTAGTGATTGGTAACGGCGGGCGCGAGCACGCCCTGGCGTGGAAAGCAGCGCAGTCTCCGCAGGTTGAAACCGTCTTTGTGGCACCGGGTAACGCCGGTACCGCGCTGGAGCCCGCGCTACAGAACGTCGCCATCGGCGTAACCGATATCCCGGCGCTGCTGAGCTTTGCCCAAAACGAGAATATCGATCTGACGATTGTTGGCCCGGAAGCGCCGCTGGTGATCGGCGTTGTAGATGCCTTCCGCGCCGCAGGCCTGAAAATTTTCGGCCCAACGGAAAGGGCTGCGCAGCTGGAAGGCTCAAAAGCCTTCACCAAAGATTTTCTCGCGCGTCATAACATCCCGACGGCGGAATATCAGAACTTCACCGAGGTAGAGCCTGCTCTGGCTTACCTGCGTGAAAAAGGCGCGCCGATTGTGATCAAAGCCGACGGCCTGGCTGCCGGGAAAGGCGTTATCGTGGCGATGACACTCGAAGAAGCGGAAGCCGCCGTGCAGGATATGCTGGCGGGTAACGCCTTTGGCGACGCGGGCCACCGCATCGTGATTGAAGAGTTCCTCGACGGCGAAGAAGCGAGCTTTATCGTGATGGTTGACGGCGAGCACGTTCTGCCGATGGCGACCAGCCAGGATCACAAGCGCGTAGGCAATGCCGACACGGGGCCAAACACCGGCGGGATGGGAGCTTACTCCCCTGCTCCGGTGGTCACTGACGAAGTACACCAGCGCACCATGGACCGCATCATCTGGCCAACCGTGAAGGGGATGGCGGCGGAAGGCAATACCTACACCGGTTTCCTTTACGCAGGCCTGATGATCGACAAGCAGGGTAACCCGAAGGTGATTGAATTCAACTGCCGCTTCGGCGATCCGGAAACCCAGCCGATCATGCTGCGCATGAAGTCCGATCTGGTTGATCTGTGTCTGGCGGCGTGCGAAGGCAAGCTGGACGAGAAAACTTCCGAATGGGACGAGCGAGCCTCTTTAGGTGTGGTGATTGCTGCGGGTGGGTATCCGGGTAACTACAACACCGGAGATGAGATCCACGGCCTGCCGCTGGAAGAGATCGACGGTGCGAAGGTGTTCCACGCCGGTACGAAGCTCTCTGACGATGACCGCGTGCTCACCAACGGCGGTCGCGTGCTGTGTGCGACCGCGCTGGGCCAGACCGTGGCAGAGGCGCAGAAGCGCGCCTATGCGCTGATGGCGGATATTCACTGGAATGGCAGCTTCAGCCGCCAGGATATCGGCTATCGTGCCATTGCGCGGGAGCAGGGAGAGTAATTTCACACCCTCACCCTAACCCTCTCCCACAGGGAGAGGGGATTTACGTCAGAAACTCTTCTCTGTCGGCTGCCAGGTGCAGAAATCTTCATTCGCCACCAGCAACAGCTGAGAGCCTTCCGGCGCTTCCAGCCATGCCACACTCACCTCCACAGATGAATGCCGCTGACGACGCTGAATGTGTTCGGTTGCCCAGGATTCAAGCTCAGGCTTCACCGTCTGCCCTTTGCAGGTGGTCACCGTGCCGTCGGCATGCCAGCGCCCCTGGCGCAGCACCACGCGGCCCTGACGCAGCGCATCGCTGGTCTGGCGGAGTTGTTCAGCACGGTAGCGGTAGAGAGCGACCTGATCGCTGGAAAGCTGCTGTTTCAGTCCACTGACCTCATGCTGCATAAAGCTCAGCTCGCCGTGGTCGTCGAAACGCACCTTCACGTGTTCGGGAGTCTTACTGTAGATATTCAGTTCAATGAGCGACAGCGCATCGCCCTGCCAGCGGTATTCTGCGGTCGAGGTGTTGCCGTTATGCCACGGGCTGAACGCGGTGAGCATATGGACTTCATCGCTGGAATCTTTGCGCCAGATCCTGACCGCACCCTGGTTGTCAGCGTAGCCGCTGGCGGTAAACGGGGGGAGTGAGGAATCATGGCTACAGGCAGAGAGCAACAGTACGCCTGCCAGCGCGAGCGTTCCGCGCCAGAATGACAAAAGGGGCGTTGCCGCCCCTTCGTTAAAACTGTTCACTGCCACGCGTCTTACTTAACTGCGTCTTTCAGTGCTTTACCAGAAACAAATGCCGGCACGTTAGCTGCGGCGATTTTGATTTCTTTACCGGTCTGCGGGTTGCGGCCAGTACGCTCAGCGCGGTGGTTCACTTTGAAGGTACCGAAACCAACCAGTTGTACAGCATCGCCTTCTTTCAGAGACTCAGTAATAGCAGCCAGGGTAGATTCCAGAGCAGCTTTAGCCTGCACTTTAGACAGATCAGCCTTGTCCGCAATTACATCAATCAGTTGAGTCTTGTTCATAAGTTATCCTTTCAATGTGTTTATCGCTTGCTAAGCATCGAGTGCGACGAAAATGCCAAAAAAGCACTCTCCTGCATACACGCACCGATAGCCACTTTTTTTCGCCCCCCAAATGTAGACCAGACGGGGGGCGAAAGGGAAGAGTCGAGGAGTGACAAAACAGGCGTTAAATCACGTTTTGTTGTCTCATTGGTTAAAAATTATACCAATATTGCTCTCACCGGCCTCGCGAAGGTCCGCGCGAAGCCCTTTGATCAGCTCAATATCACGTTCTTCACACTCCGCCAGCAGACGGAAAATTTCCCACTGAATATCCCATTCCTGTTCAACCGCCGGGTTAGCACGCAGCTCCTCGTCGGTCATTTCACGGCCTTCCTGGGTCATTTCCAGCATCGCAACGGTGGTAATGGATGCCTTACTGACTTCAATGGCGTGTTCCAGGGTTTCACCGCTCAGACGGGAGTGGATCAGCTCGCTCAACGCTACACAGGCATCAATAGCCGGGTAGACGCCATACAGATCGAAATCATCCGCAGCCGGAATAGCCTCTTCCAGCTTTTCGAGCTGAGAGTCAAAATTTACCTTCGCATCTTTGACCGTCAGCGTCTCCCAGATTAAATCCAGGATACGACGATAAATCTGGCCTTCGCCAAACGCCGTCTGCTTGCAGAACGCGGCATAGTTGGGATACATGCGCTCGCACAGGCAAGCCATAAACGTCACGTGCTGCCAGCTTTCCAGCTTCTCAAGGCGCAGATGAATCGGGTTTTGTAACATGATGATGTCTCGAATCGAAAATTAGCCGCAGTTTACCTGAATCACGGCTGAATTTCCTGCCAACGAATGAATGCCGGACGTGAAGAGGCCACGGCGTCAGCCCAGCGGGTTGGCTCCGGTAAACGGTAGCCCTTCATACAGCGTTGCACCCACGCCAGGGCGCTGTCCATGCTGACCCGATGCCCGGTGGCGATAAACAGCGGGTTGCAGCGCGCTTTGCTGCGCCAGACCCACGCCAGCTGCTCGCCTTTATGGATAAGCGGCGCCAGTGCGCCCGGTTCGGCAGAGAGCGGCTCAAACGCGCCGCACAGGCGTTTTTTCGCCACGCCGATGGTCGGCACGTCCACCAGCAGACCAAAGTGGCTGGCAACGCCTAAGCGACGCGGATGGGAGATACCATGCCCATCAACAAACAGCAGATCGGGTTTTTGCGAGAGTTGCTCCCACGCGGCCAGCAGCGCGGGATATTCGCGGAAGGAGAGAAAGCCGGGGATGTACGGCATGGTGGTGGCGATACGCGCCACCTTGTACTCCACCAGCTCCAGCGAAGGGTATTTAAGCACCACCATCGCCGCTCGCGTCACTTCACCGCCCTGCTCAAACCCGACGTCCGCCCCGCCAATGTACCGCGGAGGGTCCGTATCCAGACGATCCTCGCGGATCACTGATGAAGCCAGTTCGATTTGCTGAGCGCGTAGCGACGCGAGATCCATAACCACTCCTTACTTATGATACTGGGCAGAAAGCCGATGCACCGCCTCCACAAATACGCCAGCGTGTTCTGGCGGTACATCCTGATGAATACCGTGACCGAGGTTGAAGACGTGGCCTTCGCCCTGGCCGAAACCAGACAGTATAGTCGACACTTCTTCTTCGATACGGGCAGGCTGCGCATAGAGCATGGACGGGTCCATGTTGCCCTGGAGCGCCACTTTGTCCCCCACGCGACGGCGCGCATCGGCAATATCGGTGGTCCAGTCGAGGCCCAGCGCGTCGCAGCCGGTGGCCGCCATCGCTTCCAGCCACTGACCGCCGCCTTTGGTAAACAGCGTCACCGGCACGCGACGGCCTTCGTTTTCACGCAGCAGACCATCGACAATTTTGTGCATGTAGTACAGGGAGAACTGCTGATAATCACGTCCGGTCAGCACGCCGCCCCAGGTGTCGAAAATCATCACCGACTGCGCGCCCGCTTTAATCTGCGCGTTGAGATAGAGCGTGACGCTCTTCGCCAGCTTGTCGAGCAGGGCATGCAGGGCCAGCGGCTCGGCGTACATCATCTTTTTGATGACGGTAAAGGCTTTGCTGCTGCCACCTTCCACCATGTAGGTGGCCAGCGTCCACGGACTACCGGAGAAGCCAATCAGCGGCACGTCGCCTTTCAGTTCGCGGCGAATGGTACGCACGGCGTTCATCACATAGCCCAGCTCGCCTTCCGGATCGGGGATCGGCAGCTTATCAACGTCGGCTTTGCTTTTGATCGGAGAGGTAAAACGCGGGCCTTCTCCGGTTTCGAAATAGAGCCCAAGGCCCATCGCATCCGGAATGGTGAGAATGTCCGAAAAAAGAATGGCGGCATCAAGCGGGAAGCGGCGCAACGGCTGGAGCGTCACTTCACAGGCCAGCTCGGCGTTTTTGCACAGCGACATAAAATCGCCTGCCTGCGCGCGCGTGGCTTTGTACTCTGGCAGATAGCGTCCCGCCTGGCGCATCATCCACACCGGGGTGACATCAACGGGCTGGCGCAGCAGCGCACGCAGATAACGATCGTTCTTCAGTTCGGTCATTTTTGCAGTTCCTTATTGCGTCAGTCCGTCAGTGTAACACTACTCATACTCGGCCCGACACATTGCCACGGTATCTTCTATCAGGCGACGCGCCACCGTTCCCGGCGGGGGCAGTAGCGGTAAATCGTCGTAGCGATACCAGTTCGCCTCCAGCAGCTCTTTCTGATCGATAACAATCTCGCCGCTGTCGTATTCCGCCATAAACGCGGTCATCAGGGACATCGGGAACGGCCACGGTTGCGACGTCACATAGCGCAGGTTTTTCACCTTAATGCCGCTCTCCTCCATCACCTCGCGCGCCACCGCCTGTTCCAGCGTTTCGCCGACCTCCACAAACCCGGCGAGGACGGTGTGAATGCCGTTGCGATGACGGGTATGTTGCGCCAACAGGATGGAATCATCACGGCGGATGGCGACAATGATGCACGGTGCGATTTGCGGGTAGTAGCGTTCACGGCAGTGGCCGCAGAGCATTGCCCACTCGGTTTTGCTCGGGTGCATGGTGTGGCCGCAGTAGCCGCAGTATTTGTGCGAGCGATAAAACTCCGCCAGCTGCACGCCGCGCCCCGCCAGCTGGAACAGGCCGACGTCCAGATCCAACACCTGACGAACGGATCCCATATCCTGACGACGAGCCTGTTGGATCAGCCATACCGGATCGCCCTGCCACTCGCCGATCCGCAGCGCAGGTTGGCCGACGAGATCGAAGATGTCTGCCGCGCCGTAGGGTATCTCCCCACCGGGCAGCCATAATTTTTGTTCGTGACTGACGATCCACCAACCCAGATCTGATTTTTCAATAATACGATCCATATCTATTGCACTACCTTCGCTTCACTGACATGTTGTTAGCATTGTGGTTACATTTTGGATAAGCAGATCCCATTCTAAACCTTATGGAGTCGACCATGTTAAACCAGCTGGAAAGCCTGACTGAGCGCGTTGGAGGAAGTAACACCCTGGTGGATCGCTGGCTACATGTGCGCAAGCATCTACTCGTGGCGTATTACAATCTGGTTGGTCTTAAGCCTGGCAAAGAATCCTTTATGCGGCTGAATGAAAAAGCGCTGGACGACTTTTGTCAGAGCCTGGTCGACTACCTCTCCGATGGCCATTTCAACCTTTATGAACGCATTATCCGCGAAATGGAAGGGACAACGCCGTATTTAGCGGCCAGTAAACTCTGTCCGCTGCTGGAAGCCAACACCCAGCAGATCATGGACTACTACGATTCCACGCTGGAGAACGCTATCGATCACGATAACTATCTTGAGTTTCAGCAGGCGCTTTCCGACCTTGGCGAAGCGCTGGAAGAGCGATTCACGCTGGAAGACAAACTCATCGCCCTCGTGCTGGACAACAACCTGAATATCAGCACCAGCGATAACGTTGCGCGCCCTGCTTGAGTTCTTAATCGTTAACGAGTAATTTACAACCATTCGCCCCTCTCACGAGGGGGATTTTTCTTGTCGGAGTGCCCAGTGTGAAAGCACGGGCTGAGACCGTTAATTCGGGATCCGCGGAACCTGATCAGGTTAATACCTGCGAAGGGAACAAGAGTCACACTGCTGTTGTATCGCCCCCCGGGCGATCTTCTCTTGCTTCATCCGTCGTCTGACAAGCCATGTCCTTCACTTTTGGAATGAGCTATGTCTACTGCAAAACTGACCCGCCGCGAACAGCGCGAACACGCACAACGCTTCATCGACACCCTGGAAGGCACCGCTTTCCCGAACTCGAAACGCATCTACATTTCCGGCTCACAGGCTGATATCCGCGTCCCGATGCGCGAAATCCAGCTCAGCCCGACGCTTATCGGCGGCAGCAAAGAGAACCCGCAGTTTGAAGACAACGAAGCCGTGCCGGTATACGACACCTCCGGCCCGTACGGCGATCCTTCTGTTGCTATCAACGTGCAGCAGGGTCTGGCAAAACTGCGCCAGCCGTGGATTGACGCCCGTAACGATTGCGAAGAACTGAGCGTGCGCAGCTCGGCGTATACCAACGAGCGCCTGGCCGACGACGGTCTGGATGAGCTGCGCTTTACCGGCCTGCTGACGCCGAAACGCGCTAAAGCGGGCAAATGCGTCACCCAGTTGCACTACGCGCGCCAGGGTATCGTCACGCCGGAGATGGAGTTCATCGCCATCCGCGAAAACATGGGCCGCGAGCGCATCCGCAGCGAAGTGCTGCGCCACCAGCATCCGGGTGAAGGGTTTGGCGCTCGCCTGCCGGAAAACATCACGCCGGAATTTGTGCGTGACGAAGTGGCCGCCGGGCGCGCCATTATCCCTGCCAACATCAACCACCCGGAATCCGAGCCGATGATTATCGGCCGCAACTTCCTGGTGAAGGTCAACGCCAATATCGGCAACTCAGCGGTGACGTCATCCATCGAAGAAGAGGTGGAAAAGCTGGTCTGGTCGACGCGCTGGGGCGCGGACACGGTGATGGATCTTTCCACTGGCCGTTATATTCACGAAACCCGCGAATGGATCCTGCGTAACAGCCCGGTGCCGATCGGTACCGTCCCGATTTATCAGGCGCTGGAGAAGGTCAACGGCATCGCCGAAAACCTCACCTGGGAAGCGTTCCGCGACACGCTGCTGGAGCAGGCGGAACAGGGTGTGGACTACTTCACCATCCACGCGGGCGTGCTGCTGCGCTACGTGCCGATGACGGCGAAACGTCTGACCGGTATCGTCTCACGCGGCGGTTCGATTATGGCGAAATGGTGCCTTTCCCACCATCAGGAAAACTTCCTCTACGAGCACTTCCGCGAAATCTGCGAGATCTGCGCCGCGTACGACGTCTCCCTGTCGCTGGGCGACGGCCTGCGCCCGGGCTCCATCCGCGATGCTAACGACGAGGCGCAGTTTGCCGAGCTGCACACGCTGGGCGAGCTGACCAAAATCGCCTGGGAGTACGACGTGCAGGTGATGATTGAAGGCCCGGGCCATGTGCCGATGCAGATGATCCGTCGCAACATGACCGAAGAGCTGGAGCACTGCCACGAAGCACCGTTCTACACCCTGGGGCCGTTGACCACCGATATTGCGCCGGGCTACGACCACTTCACGTCAGGCATTGGCGCGGCGATGATCGGCTGGTTCGGCTGCGCCATGCTCTGCTACGTGACGCCGAAAGAGCACCTCGGGCTGCCAAACAAAGAGGACGTGAAGCAGGGGCTGATCACCTACAAGATTGCCGCCCACGCGGCGGATCTGGCGAAAGGCCATCCGGGCGCGCAAATTCGCGACAACGCCATGTCCAAAGCGCGCTTTGAATTCCGCTGGGAAGACCAGTTTAACCTGGCCCTCGATCCGTTCACCGCCCGCGCCTATCACGACGAAACCCTGCCGCAGGAATCGGGCAAAGTGGCGCACTTCTGCTCCATGTGCGGACCAAAATTCTGCTCGATGAAAATCAGCCAGGAAGTACGTGATTACGCTGCCGCGCAGACCATTGAAGTCGGCATGGCGGACATGTCGGAAACCTTCCGCGCGAAAGGCGGCGAAATCTACCTCAAAAAGGAGGAGGCGTAATGTACCAGCCCGATTTCCCCTCCGTGCCCTTCCGCTTAGGGCTTTACCCGGTGGTGGACAGCGTGGAGTGGATCGCCCGCCTGCTGGAAGCTGGCGTTCGCACCCTCCAGCTACGCATCAAGGATAAACACGATGAAGAGGTAGAGGCCGACGTGGTCGCCGCTATCGCGCTGGGACGTCGCTACCACGCCCGCCTGTTTATCAACGACTACTGGCGGCTGGCGGTTAAACACCAGGCGTACGGCGTGCATCTGGGACAGGAAGATCTGGAAACGACCGATCTCAACGCGATCCGTGACGCCGGTCTGCGGCTGGGCGTCTCCACCCACGATGATATGGAGATCGACGTGGCGCTGGCGGCCCGCCCCTCTTACATCGCGCTCGGGCACGTTTTCCCGACGCAAACCAAACAGATGCCGTCCGCGCCACAGGGTTTGACGCAGCTGGCGGCCCACGTTAAGCGCCTTGCCGATTACCCCACCGTCGCCATCGGCGGGATCAGCCTTGAACGTGCGCCCGCGGTGCTGGAGACCGGCGTCGGCAGTATCGCCGTCGTCAGCGCTATCACCCAGGCGGCAGACTGGCAGGCCGCCACCGCGCAGCTTTTACAACTGGCAGGAGCAGGCGATGAAAGATCGTGATTTTATGCGTTACAGCCGCCAGATCCTGCTGGAGGATATCGCCATCGAGGGGCAGCAAAAGCTGCTCGCCAGCCGGGTACTGATTGTCGGTCTGGGCGGATTAGGCACCCCCGCCGCGCTGTATCTGGCCGGCGCGGGCGTGGGCACGCTGGTGCTGGCCGATGACGACGAGGTACATCTCAGCAATCTGCAACGGCAAATTCTCTTTACGACAGAAGATATCAACCAGCCTAAAGCGCACGTTACGCGCCAGCGGCTGAACCAGCTTAACCCCGATATCGAACTGGTCGCGCTCCAGACGCGGCTGAGCGGGGAAGATCTGCAACGCGAAGTGGCCCTTGCCGACGTGGTGCTGGACTGCACGGACAATATGGCGACGCGTCAGGCCATCAACGCGGTCTGTGTTGCGCAGAACACGCCGCTGATCACCGCCAGCGCGGTCGGTTTCGGCGGGCAAATAATGGTGCTTACGCCGCCGTGGGCACAGGGCTGCTACCGCTGCCTGTGGCCGGACGAGGCTGAACCGGAGCGTAACTGCCGCACGGCAGGCATTCTGGGTCCGGTGGTGGGCGTGATGGGTACTCTTCAGGCGCTGGAGGCCATCAAGTTGCTCAGCGGCATGGAGACAGAACGCAACACGCTGCGGCTGTTCGACGCCCGCTCCAGCGGCTGGCGTCATCTGGCGTTAAACCGCGCCAGCCACTGCCCGGTATGCGGAGGCCGCGATGCGCATTCTGTTTAACGATGAGCCGATGACGTGCGACGACGATCTCACCGTTGCCGCCCTGCTCGACACGCTGCGCCAGCTGAAGCCGGGAACGGCGCTGGCGCTCAATCAACAGATCCTGCCGCGCGAGCAGTGGGAACATCAGCAGGTCAATGAAGGCGACCAGATCCTGCTGTTTCAGGTTATCGCAGGGGGCTAAGATGTTACGTATTGCCGACAAAGTCTTTGATTCACATCTGTTTACCGGAACCGGAAAATTCGCCTCCCCGCAGCTGATGGTGGATGCCATTCGTGAAAGCGGCAGCCAGCTGGTGACGCTGGCGATGAAGCGCGTGGATTTGCGTCAGCACAACGATGCCATACTTGCGCCGTTACTGGAGGCAGGCGTGACGCTCTTACCGAATACCTCCGGTGCGAAAACGGCCGAGGAAGCAATTTTCGCTGCGCAACTGGCGCGGGAAGCGCTCGGCACCCGCTGGCTGAAGCTGGAAATTCATCCGGACGCCCGCTGGCTGTTGCCCGATCCGATCGAAACCCTGAAAGCGGCAGAGAAGCTGGTGCAGCAGGGATTTACCGTTCTGCCCTACTGTGGTGCCGATCCTGTGCTGTGCAAGCGTCTGGAAGAGGTCGGCTGCGCGGCCGTGATGCCGCTGGGGGCGCCCATTGGCTCTAATCAGGGGCTCGAAACCCGTGCGATGCTGGAGATCATCATCGAGCAGGCGACCGTGCCGGTGGTGGTGGATGCGGGCATCGGCGTACCCAGTCACGCCGCGCAGGCGCTGGAGATGGGGGCCGATGCGGTGCTGGTCAATACCGCGATTGCGGTGGCCGACGACCCGGTGATGATGGCGCGTGCGTTCCGCCTTGCCGTGGAGTCCGGTCTGCTGGCTCGTCAGTCCGGCCCCGGCTCGCGCAGCGTTCAGGCGCAGGCCACCAGCCCGCTGACCGATTTTCTGGAGGCGCTCTGATGGCTACCTTTACCGATCGCTGGCGTCAGCTTAACTGGGACGATATTGCCTTACGCATCAACAGTAAAACCTCTGCGGACGTAGAGCGGGCGTTAACAGCCCGGCATTTGACGCGCGAGGATTTGATGGCCCTGCTTTCTCCGGCAGCCAGCGCGTACCTTGAACCGATGGCGCAGCGCGCGCAACGCCTCACCCGCCAGCGCTTTGGCAACACGGTGAGCTTTTACGTGCCGCTCTATCTTTCTAACCTGTGCGCCAACGACTGCACCTACTGTGGCTTCTCCATGAGCAACCGTATTAAGCGTAAAACGCTGGATGAGCATGAGATCGCCCGCGAGTGTGCGGCTATTCGTGAGATGGGTTTTGAACATCTCCTGCTGGTGACGGGTGAACATCAGGGCAAAGTGGGGATGGACTATTTTCGCCAGCATCTTCCGGCCATCCGCCGCGAATTTGCCTCGTTGCAGATGGAAGTGCAGCCTCTGTCGCAGGAGGAATATGCGGAGCTGAAAACCCTCGGGCTGGACGGCGTAATGGTTTATCAGGAAACCTACCATGAGGCGACCTATGCCCGGCATCACCTGAAAGGGAAGAAGCAGGATTTCATCTTCCGGCTGGAAACGCCGGACAGACTGGGGCGTGCCGGTATCGATAAAATTGGGCTGGGCGCGCTTATCGGTCTGTCCGACAGCTGGCGGGTGGACTGCTATATGGTGGCGGAGCATCTGCTGTGGCTACAGCAGCACTACTGGCAAAGCCGCTATTCCATCTCTTTCCCGCGGCTGCGTCCCTGTACGGGAGGCGTTGAACCCGCCTCGCTAATGGATGAACGCCAGCTGGTGCAAACCCTGTGCGCCTTTCGTCTGTTCGCGCCGGAAGTGGAATTGTCGCTCTCCACCCGTGAATCCCCCGCGTTTCGCGACCGCGCAATCCCGCTGGCGATCAACAACGTCAGCGCCTTTTCCAAAACGCAGCCGGGCGGTTACGCGGACGATCACCCGGAACTGGAACAGTTTGCACCGCACGACGGACGACGACCCGAAGCGGTGGCGGAAGCCCTGACTGCACAGGGGCTCCAGCCGGTGTGGAAAGACTGGGATAGCTGGCTGGGAAGAGCCTCGCATTAGCGCTGAAACTGTCTGCAAAAATGCGAAAAGGTTACGAGGCGGCTCGTAAGATCAACACCGGGCGATTGAGGCGATCTGCCCGGTTTTTTTATGCTTTACCACGTCAGCAACGGACGCTGACCAGGGTGAAAATGCTTCTTCCTCGTTTCGCCCTGCCCTCCGCCTCTTAAACAACATTTCAATTGATACAATAAATACGTCGTTTCTTATCTACGCTTAAGATAAATCATCTCGTCGGTAATCGCCTTCTGTATAATTTACTACCAGCAACCGGACAGCGACTATGCTGAGGGTATCGACAGACGCAACGCGTCTACCATCTGGATTGATGTACAACTCATGGCACTCCACAGTAAAAAGCTCTCTTTTACCCGGCCAATTATGGTCAGCTTCGCGGGGATCCTGTTCAGTTTCGCGCTGATCGCCATCCTGGTCATTCTTTCACAGAGAAAGGATTTTCTTGAGGATTATCATAAGATTAATGGTAACTTCACCCATAATCTGGCGGTGAACTATACCGAATCCATCCTGCGAGAAAATGACTATATACTTGGTCGCGCCGCGATGTACTTCGCCCGTAATGACAGAGTGAATCAGACAATTAATATCGACCCGACACACGGTTTACAGATGTTGATGCATTTGCAGAACCTGATGCCGACGGTGTCGTCTATCTCTCTGGCGGACACAGAAGGGCGCCATCTGCGCGCGCCGGAAGTGCTGCTAACGGAGAAGAGTAAATCGTTCGACGCCCGAACCCGCCCATGGTTTGTCGGGCAAGCGGAAGCCAGCAACTTTCCTCACTACACCCGCCCCTATCTGGACTATTTCACCCAACATCCTACGGTCACCCTCTATAAGCCGGTCATCTCACCGGAAGGCCGTCTGAAGGGCACGCTCGCTTTCCATCTTGATTTAACGTCCATAGGATATACCCTGCGCCAGATGGTGGCGCCGGTTCAGGGTGAGTTTTTTGTGGTGGAGCGTGACGGCGCCGTTGTGCTGCATCCGGACACGGGGGCGCTCTTTAAGCAGTACGTAAGCGAAGCGCTGATGGACAAAATGACCAGCGGCGAAGGCCATCTTTTCGACCCCAAAAGTAAAACCTGGTATTACTACTACTCTTTCACCAATCCGGACTGGTTTGTGATTTATCGGGTCTCCGATGCCACGCTGACCGTCATCACCCGGCATGAAACCACCGTCGTCGGCTGGGGATTTGCACTGGCGGCAATCATCATCATTCTGTTCGGGCTTTACCTTCGTCATGCCTCGCGTTCTGTGCTGATGAACATTATCAACGCCATCAAAACCGGCGACGTCAACCAGGCGCCACGCCTTGAAGCGATGCTCAGCCATACCATTCGAACCAATAAAGAACGCGAGCTGGCCTATGTCCGTCAGGCCACCCATGATGCGCTGACAGGCTGCAAAAACCGCCGTGCGTTCGACAACAATGTGGATGAGTTGCTGACTGCCCATCAACCCTTCGTTCTGGCGCTGATCGACATCGATAACTTCAAGTCCATTAACGATACCTGGGGCCACCTGAGCGGGGATATTGTGCTGCGCAACGTGGCACGCGAAGGTATTCAGATCATGCAGCCACACCACGTTTCCGTTTACCGCTACGGTGGAGAAGAGTTCGGCGTGATATTCCCGGCCGAGCTGATGAACTCCGCGCACGCGCTACTGGAAGCCTGGCGCACCGCCGTTGAGAAGAGGACCTGGCGGGAAGAGAACCTGCGAGTGACCTTCAGCGCCGGGATGGGGGAGTGGCACTTCGAACCGCTGGAGCAGTTTATCGGTAGCGTAGATGAAGCGTTGTATACCGCTAAACAACAGGGTAAAAACCGCATCGTAAGCACGGCCAGCCGATAATACCCTTCCTCAAATTCTGCCCGATCTGACGGGCAGAATGCTCTCCGCTGTAAAATTGTAACCGGTTTCAGAAAAATGCCGATTTCTTTGTGATGCCTGACACACAATCGCGGTAAAGCGGTTGTTGAAGCGGTCTGCACGGGATAATTATCAATAAACACATGTAGATCGAGGCTGACTATGAAGAACATCGTTTTATGCTGTGCAGCGGGAATGTCAACCAGCATGCTGGTTCAACGTATGAAAGATGCCGCGCAGAAAAAAGGAGTCGAAGTAACCATTAAAGCCGTTCCGGTCGCGGAGTTTAAAGATAACATCGCGACGGCTGATATCGTATTACTGGGGCCACAGGTTAAATACGAACAGGCAAAACTCCAGGCGCAGGCCGATCCGCTCGGAAAAAAGGTCGCGGTCATCGACATGATGGATTACGGCATGATGAAAGGTGATGCCGTACTGGAAAAAGCGCTCAAACTTCTGGAGTCATAATGGAAGACTTAGAAACAACGATTATGGAACTGCTGGTTAACGCAGGCGCAGCGCGCAGCGCGGCCCTGACGGCGTTACAGATGGCGCGAAAAGGCGACTTTGACGAAGCCGAGAAAGCGATGGAAGAGTCGCGTGAATATGTGAAACATGCGCATACGATCCAGACGCAGCTTATCGGTCTTGACGAAGGGACAGGAAAACTGCCGGTTAACCTGATCACCGTTCACTCTCAGGACCACCTGATGAACGCGATGGTTATTCAGGATCTGGCGGGCGATATGATTGAGCTTTATCGACGCATCCCGTTAGTGAATTGAATACACGCAGACGTAAAAAAACCCGCCGAGGCGGGTTTTTTATTTACGGCATCAACGATTACTCGTTGTCGGAACCGCCCAGACCTGCGTTCAGCAGTTCTGCAAGGCTCGCGGATGCATCTTCGGCAGTCACCTGCGGTGCAGCTGGCAGTTCGCCCGCTGCGCGACGACGCATACGATCCTGGTGGTACGCATAACCGGTACCGGCCGGGATCAGACGACCCACGATAACGTTCTCTTTCAGACCACGCAGTTCATCACGTTTACCTGCAACAGCCGCTTCGGTCAGGACACGCGTGGTTTCCTGGAACGATGCAGCAGAGATGAAGGACTCGGTTGCCAGAGACGCTTTGGTGATACCCAGCAGATCGCGCGAGAAGGTCGCACCGATTTTGCCGTTCGCTTCCAGATCGCGGTTAGCGATCTTAACGCGTGAGTATTCAACCTGCTCGCCTTCCAGGAAGTCGGAGCTGCCCGCGTTTTCGATGGTTGCTTTACGCAGCATCTGACGAACGATAACTTCAATGTGTTTATCGTTAATCTTAACGCCTTGCAGACGGTATACGTCCTGTACTTCGTTAACAATGTAACGGGTAACAGCATGCACACCACGCAGACGCAGGATGTCGTGCGGCGCTTCTGGACCATCGGAAACCACGTCACCACGTTCTACGCGTTCACCTTCGAACACGTTGAGCTGACGCCACTTAGGAATCATCTCTTCGTACGGCTCGCTGCCATCTACTGGCGTGATAACCAGACGGCGCTTACCTTTGGTCTCTTTACCGAAGGAGATGATACCGCTGATTTCAGCCAGAATCGCAGGCTCTTTCGGACGACGTGCTTCGAACAGGTCCGCAACGCGTGGCAGACCACCGGTGATGTCCTTGGTACCGCCGGATTCCTGAGGAATACGCGCCAGGGTGTCACCAGAGCTGATCTGTACGCCATCTTCCAGCTGTACAATCGCTTTACCCGGCAGGAAGTACTGCGCAGGCATATCGGTACCCGGGATCAGAACGTCGTTACCCTGAGCATCAACGATTTTCAGTGCAGGACGCAGATCTTTACCGCCGGTAGTACGTTCAGCAGAATCCAGAACCACCAGAGAAGACAGACCGGTCAGCTCGTCGGTCTGACGAGTAATGGTCTGGCCGTCGATCATGTCAGTGAAGCGGATGAAACCACTTACTTCGGTGATTACCGGCATGGTGTGTGGATCCCAGTTTGCAACGGTTTCACCGCCGGCAACCTGCTCGCCATCACCTTTCGCCATAACCGCACCGTAAGGCACTTTATAGCTCTCTTTGGTACGACCGAATTCGTCGATCAGCTTCAGCTCGGTGTTACGGGAAGTGATAACCAGTTTACCGCTGGAGTTCACAACCGACTTCGCGTTGCTGAGCTTGATGCTACCTTTGTTTTTCACCTGGATGCTGGATTCAGCAGCCGCACGAGATGCCGCACCACCGATGTGGAACGTACGCATCGTCAGCTGTGTACCCGGCTCACCGATGGACTGTGCCGCGATAACGCCGATAGCCTCACCTTTGTTGATGATGTGGCCACGCGCCAGGTCACGACCGTAGCAGTGCGCACACACACCAAAGTCGGTGTCACAGGATACAACGGAACGCACTTTCACGGAGTCAACAGAGTTCGCTTCCAGCAGGTCACACCACTGTTCGTGCAGCAGGGTGTTGCGTGGAACCAGAATGTCTGCGGTGCCCGGCTTCAGAATGTCTTCCGCGGTCACACGACCCAGTACGCGATCGCGCAGCGGCTCTTTAACATCACCACCCTCGATAACCGGGGTCATGGTGATACCTTCGAGGGTGCCACAATCGTCTTCGGTGACGACCAGATCCTGCGCAACGTCAACCAGACGACGCGTCAGATAACCGGAGTTCGCCGTTTTCAGTGCGGTATCCGCCAGACCTTTACGCGCACCGTGCGTGGAGATGAAGTACTGGAGTACGTTCAGACCTTCACGGAAGTTCGCGGTGATTGGCGTTTCGATGATGGAGCCATCTGGCTTCGCCATCAGACCACGCATACCTGCCAGCTGACGAATCTGTGCCGCAGAACCACGCGCACCGGAGTCGGCCATCATGTAGATGCTGTTGAAGGAGACCTGCTGCTCTTCTACGCCGTCACGGTTAATCACGGTTTCGGTTTGCAGGTTATCCATCATCGCTTTGGATACACGATCGTTCGCCGCAGCCCAGATATCGATAACTTTGTTGTAGCGTTCGCCTGCGGTTACCAGACCAGACTGGAACTGCTCCTGGATCTCAGCAACTTCAGCTTCCGCTTCAGAGATGATCTCGTGTTTCTTCTCTGGGATGACCATGTCATCGATACCAACAGATGCACCTGAACGCGCTGCATAAGCAAAGCCGGTGTACATTGTCTGGTCAGCGAAGATAACGGTCGGCTTCAGACCCAGAATGCGGTAACAGGTGTTCAGCATTTTGGAGATCGCTTTCTTGCCCAGCGCCTGGTTGACGATGGAGAAAGGCAGACCTTTCGGTACGATCATCCACAGAATGGCACGGCCAACGGTCGTGTCTTTCAGGCTGGTGTGCGCAACGAATTCGCCGTTTTCATCTTTTTCGTATTCGGTGATACGCACTTTAACGCGCGCATGCAGAGAGGCCAGGCCAGCGCGATAAATGCGCTCAGCTTCTTTCGGGCCAGTCAGCACCATGCCTTCGCCTTTGGCGTTAACACAGTCACGGGTCATGTAGTACAGACCCAATACAACGTCCTGAGAAGGAACGATGATAGGTTCACCGTTCGCTGGAGACAGAATGTTGTTGGTAGACATCATCAGCGCACGCGCTTCGAGCTGGGCTTCCAGCGTCAGCGGTACGTGAACAGCCATCTGGTCACCATCGAAGTCGGCGTTATAGGCCGCACAAACCAGCGGGTGCAGCTGGATCGCTTTACCTTCGATCAGTACCGGCTCAAATGCCTGGATACCCAGACGGTGCAGAGTTGGTGCACGGTTCAGCAGTACCGGGTGTTCGCGGATCACTTCGTCCAGGATATCCCAAACGACAGCTTCTTCACGCTCAACCATTTTCTTCGCGGCTTTGATGGTGGTGGCGAGGCCACGCAGTTCCAGCTTGCCGTAGATGAACGGTTTGAACAGCTCCAGTGCCATTTTCTTCGGCAGACCGCACTGATGCAGACGCAGGTATGGACCTACGGTGATTACAGAACGACCGGAGTAGTCAACACGCTTACCGAGCAGGTTCTGACGGAAACGACCCTGCTTACCTTTGATCATGTCGGCCAAAGATTTCAGAGGACGTTTGTTAGAACCGGTGATCGCACGACCACGACGACCGTTATCCAACAGGGCATCGACTGCTTCCTGAAGCATACGTTTTTCGTTGCGTACGATGATGTCCGGCGCAGCCAGATCCAGCAGACGTTTCAGACGGTTGTTACGGTTGATCACGCGACGGTACAGATCGTTCAGATCCGACGTTGCGAAACGACCACCATCCAGCGGAACCAGCGGACGCAGATCTGGCGGCAGAACCGGCAGAACGGTCAGGATCATCCACTCTGGTTTGTTACCAGACTGAACGAACGCTTCCAGCAGTTTGATACGCTTGGTCAGCTTTTTACGCTTGGTTTCGGAGTTGGTTTCGTTCAGCTCTTCGCGCAGAGTTTCACACTCTTGCTCCAGATCCATGCTCTTCAGCAGGGCCTGGATAGCTTCCGCACCCATCTTCGCGTCGAATTCGTCACCGAACTCTTCCAGCGCGTCCAGATACTGTTCTTCGGTCAGGATCTGGTTACGTTCCAGATTGGTCATCCCGCCTTCGATAACCACATAAGATTCGAAGTACAGAACACGTTCGATATCGCGCAGCGGCATATCCAGCAGCAGACCGATACGGGACGGCAGAGATTTCAGGAACCAGATGTGAGCGGTCGGAGACGCCAGCTCGATGTGGCCCATACGCTCACGGCGTACTTTGGTCTGGGTCACTTCAACGCCGCACTTCTCACAGATCACACCACGGTGTTTCAGGCGCTTGTACTTACCGCACAGGCACTCGTAATCTTTTACTGGCCCGAAAATACGCGCACAGAAAAGGCCGTCACGCTCAGGTTTGAACGTACGGTAGTTAATGGTTTCCGGCTTTTTAACTTCACCGAAAGACCATGAACGGATCATGTCTGGCGAAGCCAGAGCAATTTTGATCGCATCAAACTCTTCGGTTTTAGTTTGCGCTTTCAGAAACTTTAATAAGTCTTTCACGGATTTGCTCCCGTCGGAGTTAGCACACTCTGCTGTCGGGCGTTAACCCGACAGCAGTGACCTGTTTGAGCGAGAATTACTCGTCTTCCAGTTCGATGTTGATACCCAGCGAACGAATCTCTTTCAACAGTACGTTGAAGGATTCTGGCATGCCCGGTTCCATCTGATGGTTGCCGTCTACGATGTTCTTATACATCTTAGTACGACCGTTCACGTCATCAGACTTAACGGTGAGCATTTCCTGCAAGGTGTATGCTGCGCCGTATGCTTCCAGCGCCCACACTTCCATCTCCCCGAAGCGCTGACCACCGAACTGAGCCTTACCACCCAGCGGCTGCTGAGTAACCAGGCTGTAAGAACCGGTAGAACGAGCGTGCATCTTGTCGTCGACCAGGTGGTTCAGTTTCAGCATGTACATGTAACCTACGGTTACCGGACGCTCGAACTGTTCACCGGTACGGCCGTCAAACAGCGTAATCTGACCAGACGTTGGCAGACCACCCAGTTGCAGCAGCTCTTTAATTTCAGCTTCTTTCGCACCGTCGAATACCGGCGTTGCAATTGGCATACCTTTGCGCAGGTTCTCTGCCAGACGCAGCACTTCTTCATCGCTGAAGGTGTTCAGGTCGACTTTCTGACGAACGTCGGTACCCAGATCGTAGGCACGCTGGATGAACTCGCGCAGTTTCGCGACTTCCTGCTGCTGTTTCAGCATGGCGTTGATCTTGTCGCCGATACCTTTCGCAGCCATACCCAGGTGAGTTTCCAGAATCTGACCGATGTTCATACGAGACGGTACGCCCAGTGGGTTCAGTACGATATCTACCGGCGTACCGTTAGCATCGTGCGGCATATCCTCGATCGGGTTGATCTTAGAGATAACACCCTTGTTACCGTGACGACCTGCCATCTTATCACCAGGCTGGATCTGACGTTTAACAGCCAGATACACCTTAACAATCTTCAGCACGCCTGGTGCCAGATCGTCGCCCTGAGTGATTTTGCGGCGTTTCGCTTCGAGTTTTTTCTCGAACTCGTGTTTCAGTTCGTCATACTGCTCAGCCAGCTGTTCCAGCTGATTCTGTTTCTCTTCGTCGGTCAGGCCCAGTTCCAGCCAGCGATCGCGTGGCAGTTTGTCGAGCTTCTCAGCTTCAACGCCACCGGCAACCAGCACCGCATAGATACGGCTGAACAGACCTGCTTCGAGGATTTGCAGTTCTTCAGACAGGTCTTTCTTAGCCTGTTTGAGCTGCATCTCTTCGATTTCCAGCGCACGCTTATCTTTCTCAACGCCGTCACGGGTGAAGACCTGAACGTCGATAACCGTACCGGAAACACCGTTTGGTACGCGCAGAGAAGAGTCTTTAACGTCAGACGCTTTCTCACCGAAGATAGCACGCAGCAGTTTCTCTTCTGGCGTCAGCTGGGTTTCGCCTTTCGGCGTGACCTTACCAACCAGAATGTCACCGCCGGTCACTTCCGCGCCGATGTAAACAATACCGGATTCATCCAGTTTAGAGAGCGCAGCTTCACCCACGTTCGGGATGTCAGCGGTGATCTCTTCTGGCCCCAGCTTGGTGTCACGGGACACACAGGCCAGTTCCTGAATGTGGATGGTGGTGAAACGATCTTCCTGAACCACACGCTCGGAGACGAGGATGGAGTCTTCGAAGTTGTAACCGTTCCACGGCATGAACGCTACGCGCATGTTCTGACCGAGCGCCAGTTCACCGAGGTCGGTGGACGGACCGTCTGCCAGCACGTCGCCGCGCTCAACTGGCTCACCCAGAGATACACATGGCATCTGGTTGATACAGGTGTTCTGGTTAGAACGGGTGTATTTGGTCAGGTTGTAGATGTCGATACCCGCTTCGCCCGGATACATCTCGTCTTCGTTAACTTTGATAACGATACGGGATGCGTCAACGTACTGAACGGTACCGCCACGCTTAGCAACTGCTGTAACACCAGAGTCAACGGCAACAGCACGTTCCATACCGGTACCAACCAGCGGCTTATCAGCACGCAGAGTTGGAACGGCCTGACGTTGCATGTTCGCACCCATCAATGCACGGTTGGCGTCATCGTGTTCCAGGAACGGGATCAGGGACGCACCGACGGATACCACCTGCTGGGTGGATACGTCCATGTAGTCAACCTGGTCGCGGCTGAACAAGCTGGATTCGCCTTTGCTACGGCAGGTAACCAGATCTTCTACAAAGTGGCCTTCGTCATCCAGGTTGGAGTTCGCCTGAGCGATAACGTAGTTGCCTTCTTCGATAGCAGACAGGTAATGAATTTCGTCAGTAACAACACCGTCGGTCACTTTACGATACGGGGTCTCAAGGAAACCGTATTCGTTCGTCTGTGCGTACACGGACAGGGAGTTGATCAGACCGATGTTTGGACCTTCAGGCGTTTCGATTGGACATACGCGACCGTAGTGAGTCGGGTGTACGTCTCGAACTTCAAAGCCTGCGCGTTCACGGGTCAGACCGCCTGGGCCGAGTGCGGAGATACGACGTTTGTGTGTGATCTCAGACAGCGGGTTGTTCTGGTCCATGAACTGAGACAGCTGGCTGGAACCGAAGAACTCTTTCACTGCCGCAGAAATCGGCTTGGCGTTAATCATATCCTGAGGCATCAGGGTATCCAGATCGCCCAGAGACAGACGCTCTTTCACCGCACGCTCTACACGTACCAGGCCAACGCGGAACTGGTTTTCCGCCATTTCGCCTACGGAACGGATACGACGGTTGCCGAGGTGGTCGATATCATCCACTTCGCCTTTACCGTTACGGATATCGATGAGCTTCTTCATCACTTCAATGATGTCGTCTTTGCTCAGGATACCGGAACCTTCGATTTCGTCGCGCAGCAGAGAACGGTTGAACTTCATACGACCAACCGCGGACAGATCGTAGCGGTCTTCGGAGAAGAACAAGTTCTCGAACAGGCTTTCAGCCGCTTCGCGAGTTGGTGGCTCACCAGGACGCATCATGCGGTAGATTTCGACCAGCGCGCTCAGACGATCGTTGGTTGGGTCGACGCGTACAGTCTCAGAGATGTACGGACCGTGATCCAGATCGTTGGTGAACAGCGTTTCGATACGTTTGTGGCCAGCCTGACTCAGCTTAGCCAGCAGATCCAGGCTCAGCTCCATGTTCGCCGGGCAGATCAGCTCGCCAGTTGATTCATCAACGTAATCTTTCGCGGCTACTTTTCCTGCAATGTATTCAACCGGAACTTCGATGTGTTTGATATCATCTTTTTCCAGCTGGCGGATGTGGCGCGCGGTGATACGGCGACCTTTTTCCACATACACTTTGCCGTCGGCTTCGATGTCGAACGACGCGGTCTCACCACGCAGACGTTCCGGCACCAGCTCCATCTGCAACTTGTTGTCGCGGATTTCAAAGATCACTTTCTCAAAGAACAGGTCCAGGATCTGCTCAGTGGTATAGTTCAGTGCACGCAGAATGATGGTCGCAGGCAGCTTACGACGACGGTCGATACGGACAAACAGGTTGTCTTTTGGATCGAATTCGAAGTCCAGCCATGAACCACGGTAAGGAATGATGCGTGCGTTATACAGTACTTTACCGGAAGAGTGCGTTTTACCTTTATCGCTGTCGAAGAAGACGCCCGGGCTACGGTGCAGCTGGGAAACGATAACACGCTCAGTACCGTTGATAACGAAAGTACCGTTGTCCGTCATGAGTGGAATTTCACCCATGTAGACTTCTTGTTCTTTAATGTCTTTTACGGTGCCTTCCGGCGCTTCGCGCTCGTAGATCACCAGACGCAGTTTTACGCGCAGCGGTGCGGAATAGGTCACGCCACGGATCTGACATTCCTGAACGTCAAACACCGGTTCGCCAAGGCGGTAGCTGACGTACTGCAGCTCGGAATTACCGCTGTAGCTCTGAATCGGGAACACGGAACGGAAGGCTGCTTCCAGGCCGTACTGCCCTTCAGGATCTTGCTCGATAAACTTCTGGAACGAGTCAAGCTGGATAGAAAGGAGATATGGAATGTCCAGAACTTGTGGACGTTTACCAAAATCCTTACGAATACGTTTTTTCTCGGTATAGGAGTAAACCATAGGGTTCCTCAGCTCGCTGACAAGTCGACCCATCTGTCCGACGAAGGGACAGTTTGTGCAACACCATTTTGTGGACCGGAAAATTGAATACTTTCCGCAATACCTGTTGCTATCACGCTTAAACCATTTCATTGCGATTTACACAGAGCGAGCACCCTGTCGCAGTATATTAAGTCGTCGATAGAAACAAGCATTGTCAGGACAACCAGCAGTCAAACAGTGTGAAATGCTGCTGATGCCTTACAGCGCAAAAAGGCTGGTGACTAAAAAGTCACCAGCCATCAGCCTAATTGCTTAGGCTGCAACCAGAAAAGTTGGCTTATTTAACTTCAACTTCAGCGCCAGCTTCTTCCAGAGATTTTTTCAGTGCTTCTGCGTCGTCTTTGCTCACGCCTTCTTTCAGCGCAGCTGGAGCAGATTCTACCAGGTCTTTAGCTTCTTTCAGACCCAGGCCAGTTGCGCCACGTACTGCTTTGATTACAGCAACTTTGTTCGCGCCAGCAGCTTTCAGAATTACGTCGAATTCAGTTTTTTCTTCAGCAGCTTCAGCCGGGCCCGCAGCTACAGCTACAGCAGCAGCAGCAGAAACACCGAATTTTTCTTCCATTGCAGAAACCAGCTCTACAACGTCCATTACGGACATAGCTGCTACTGCTTCAATGATTTGATCTTTAGTGATAGACATTTAAATTGTTCCTGAAAATCAGAATAAGTTTATACGTAAGCAAATGCTTTATAAAGATAACTGCGATTAAGCAGCTTCTTTCGCATCGCGTACAGCAGCCAGAGTGCGAACCAGTTTGCCAGCCGCAGCTTCTTTCATGGTTGCCATCAGGCGTGCAATTGCTTCTTCGTAGGTCGGCAGGGTTGCCAGGCGATCGATTTGCGATGCCGGGATCAACTCACCTTCAAAGGCTGCAGCTTTGACCTCAAATTTTGCATTCGCTTTCGCGAACTCTTTGAACAGACGAGCAGCAGCGCCCGGGTGTTCCATAGAGTATGCAATCAGGGTCGGACCAACAAACGTGTCTTTCAGGCACTCGAACTGAGTACCTTCAACTACGCGACGCAGCAGGGTGTTACGAACAACACGCATGTATACGCCAGCTTCACGACCTGCTTTACGCAGTTCAGTCATTTTGTCTACAGTAACGCCACGGGAATCCGCAACTACTGCAGACAGCGCGCCTTTGGCTACTTCGCTGACTTCAGCAACAATCGCTTGTTTGTCTTGAAGATTTAAAGCCATTAGCTTTGCTCCTGGATGTTTGCCGGAACTCATGTTCCGGAACTCACTTCACTCGACCCAACGGGAAGAGCGTCTTAATACGGTGAGCAGAAACAAGCCAGAGTATTTAAAATAATCTTAGCGTTCTGTCACCGTCTACGCAGGGGATTAAGTTTCTTGCGAAACACCTGCGGTCTTCGACGGAGGCCTGGATAGGCCAGGCTCCAACGAACAATTCTTTTAGCCGCTAACTTTTGTTAGCAAACGTGGGGGTAAGATTGTAGACAAAATCACCGCCCACGTAAAGGCATTAGTTTGCAGCAGCGCTCAGGCCAGCCTGGTCAACTGCAACACCTGCACCCATGGTGGTGGAGATGCTAACTTTCTTGATGTACACGCCTTTCGCCTGAGTTGGTTTTGCTTTTTTCAGCGCAACCAGCAGAGCTTCCAGGTTTTCTTTCAGTTTGTCAGCGTCAAAGTCCACTTTACCGATGGTGGTGTGGATGATGCCGTTTTTGTCGTTACGGTAACGAACCTGACCTGCTTTAGCGTTCTTAACCGCTTCAGCAACGTTAGGAGTTACAGTACCCACTTTCGGGTTTGGCATCAGGCCGCGTGGACCCAGAACCTGGCCCAGCTGGCCAACAACGCGCATTGCATCTGGAGAAGCAATAACAACGTCAAAGTTCATTTCGCCTTTCTTGATCTGATCAGCCAGATCTTCCATACCTACCAGTTCAGCGCCAGCAGCTTTAGCAGCTTCAGCGTTTGCACCCTGAGCAAATACAGCTACGCGTACGGAACGGCCAGTACCGTGTGGCAGTACAGTTGCGCCACGAACGTTCTGATCGGATTTACGAGCGTCGATGCCCAGGTTAACGGCAACGTCAACGCTTTCAACGAACTTAGCAGTTGCCAGTTCTTTCAGCAGAGCGATAGCTTCGTTGATGTCGTACTGTTTGGTCGCATCAACTTTGTCACGGATCACGGACATGCGCTTGGTCAGTTTAGCCATTTCTTAGTCCTCCACTACCAGGCCCATGGAACGTGCAGTACCTTCGATGGAGCGAGTCATCGCTTCAATGTCGGAACCAGTCATGTCGGCAGCTTTGGTCTGCGCGATTTCCTGCAACTGAGCGCGGGAAATTTTACCCACTTTGTCTTTGTTCGGCTTACCGGAACCAGACTTGATGCCCGCTGCTTTCTTCAGCAGAACTGCTGCTGGAGGGGTTTTGGTAACGAAAGTGAAAGAACGGTCAGCGTAAACAGTGATTACAACTGGGATTGGCAGACCTTTTTCCATGGATTCAGTTTTGGCGTTGAACGCTTTACAGAATTCCATGATGTTCACACCCTGCTGACCCAGAGCTGGACCAACTGGTGGACTTGGGTTCGCCATACCTGCTGCAACCTGCAGCTTGACGTAGGCTTGTACTTTCTTAGCCATTCTAAAATCCTCTGATTGGGTAATAACGCCTCGGAGAGGCTCCCCGTGAATAAAATTCGTTTTACGGGTCGGGACCCATAAAAACAAAAGGCGCGAAATTGTATTCCAATCTCGCGCCCTGTGCAACGATTAAATCGTCGCTTTTTTGATCGCTGCTTAGGCTTTTTCTACCTGAGCAAAGTCCAGCTCTACCGGGGTCGCACGACCAAAGATAGAAACGGAAACTTTCAGGCGGGACTTCTCGTAGTCCACTTCTTCGACGACGCCATTAAAGTCAGCAAACGGACCGTCGTTAACACGAACCATCTCACCCGGTTCAAACAGCGTTTTCGGACGCGGTTTATCACCAACCTGCTGGAGGCGGTTCATAATCGCATCAACTTCTTTGTCGCTGATTGGCGCCGGACGGTCAGATGTGCCGCCGATAAAGCCCATCACGCGTGGTACGCTGCGCACCAGGTGCCAGCTCGCGTCGTTCATCACCATCTGAACCAGCACGTAACCCGGGAAGAATTTACGCTCGCTTTTGCGACGTTGGCCGCCACGGATCTCAACCACTTCTTCGGTCGGAACCATAACTTCGCCAAATAACTCTTCCATATTGTGTAATTTGATATGCTCACGCAGCGACGTAGCTACGCGGCCTTCAAAACCGGAAAACGCCTGAACGACGTACCAGCGCTTTTTAGGGGCTTCAGACATCTCAGAACCTCAGGCCAGTGATAAAGGATACCAGGCGAACCAGAATACCATCCAGTCCCCACAGGATCAGTGACATTACAGCGGTTACCGCCGCTACAATCAGCGTGGTGTGCAATGTTTCCTGGCGAGTCGGCCAAATGACCTTGCGGACTTCGGTACGCGCTTCGCGGGCAAACGCAACGGTCGCTTTGCCTTTCGTCGTCAACAGCGCGACACCACCCGCCGCAGCAATCAGAATTACCACTGCAAGCGCGCGTAGCGGCAGCATCATGTCACGATAAAGATAGTTGCCGACAATCGCCACAATCAGCAGCACGGCTACAACTACCCATTTCATCGCTTCCAGGCCGCGCCCGCTCCCTTGAGCTTCGGTATTCGCACTCATAAACCAACCTGTCAGAAGTATTCTACAAACATTTTCACCCCGCGAGTGCGAGGCAAACCAATCGAAATGCTATTCGCTTTTCGTATTATACGCTCTCCGCAGAGCCTGTCTCAGCAATGATTATGACAAAATTAATCACTGATGAGCCAGGTTCTGATGTGAAAGCGTGCAAAAAGGGCATCAAATGATGCCCTTTTATTGCGCATTGCGTCAAATGTTATCAGCGATTAGCCGAGAACTTTAGCAACAACGCCCGCGCCAACGGTACGGCCGCCTTCACGGATTGCGAAACGCAGACCGTCGTCCATCGCGATTGGGTGGATCAGCGTCACAACCATCTTGATGTTGTCGCCTGGCATTACCATCTCTACGCCTTCTGGCAGTTCGATGGTACCGGTCACGTCAGTTGTACGGAAGTAGAACTGT
>NZ_JBLVXX010000055.1:0-28838 GCF_048283985.1 Enterobacter cloacae complex sp. 6730903
GATCATAACAAATACACTAATACCAACTAATAACCTGAAGGCGTTTTTTTAGAAAAAATATTAAGAAGAAGAATATGAACACTACCTCATCTTAAATTAATATCATTCAGGATTAATATTCATTTTTGCAAATAAAAACCGCCAGACGGCGGCTTTTATAAAGAGGGAAATATCATTGGAAGTTGAAATTACTTCACGGCAGGCCGACAAATTACGCGACTGCTGTGAGCTGAAGCGAAACTTGTAGAGGAAACTATAATCACCTTTTCTAAGTCGTCGGCACTGTCAGCAATATGATGCCGGAAAGCCTCCTCTGCATCACCAGGGGAGTCGGCTTCGACCAGGTAGGCCTGATCATCATCATCAAACATAATGCGCCCGGAAATGAGATAAAGTCGGCTCAAATCTGGCGTTGCTGCGCTCGTGCTTCGTTCGTTCAGATTCATTTTTTCTCCGTCTGTTGCTCGTAAAAAGAATGACGCCGGTTTAAAAGGCGTCGCCAGGGTTCGGGCTAAAACGCAGGGTTGCCATCGAGGAAGCTCATTGGCTGGCCAATAGCGGATGCCACCCTGAGAATTTCACCTGGTGTGGCATAACGCAGCATTTCAGAGCGTCCAAATTTCTGATACTCATCTACTGACATCTTTCTCCACTCTGGGTGAGGATCTTTTCCGCACAGTGACCAGTTGCTTTCAGAGGAATCACGACGGAGAACGTACACATCAAGCGAGGCTGTAAGCCCACTTCCATATCCCCGCTGCGCTACAATACGAACCTGAGAACCATCGTCGCGTTGCAACGTCTGGGTTAATTTCGTGATAGGATCCTGAGAATGCATGCCATTTACCTCGTTTTCAAAAGATTTACCGTAAGTAAATGATACCGAATCGAGAATTCTGGCTAATAGGTCAGAAGAAAAAATAATGAATATTTTTGAAGTGTAGGATAATGATTAGAATAAAATGGCCTGAATAAATCGCTAGCGGTTAAATCCGCTTATTTCAGAGAAGCTCTGATTTAGTAGTTAGGGAAAACGATGCGGTGAAAAGTAACTTTTACACCGCAATTCAGAAAAAAGTTTCAATTAGTCACATTACGAATAACCCGGCTTACTTTCGCATGTGCGTTCCCCTGGATGTTAAAGTAAAGCCCCTCAGGCAGACTCGTCGCCCACTTAACTCCTCGCTCAGCCATACGCTTCGGTGTTTCCAGCCAACCACGAGGAATATTGCCCGTAACGTCACCGATAACCCGTGAAATGCATGCTGCTACCCGGATGCCGCCGGGAATATCGCATTCGGATTCAACAATATGCATAACCTCAAATAAAGCACCATGCCGCTGGACATGATCGCCAATGTGCAACTCGATAGGAGAAACCATTTCTGTATCTGACTTCATATCTGTCCAACTTTAATTTAGAAACCGTCTAAATTACCAATATAGTTAATGTACCGGATGTTAATTCAACAAGTTCTGTATCACAACCATCAGTTTTTTTTGTTGGGTCTATATCGGAGAAACAAGTGAATATTGAATACACTCGTTAATACAGACAACCGGAAATGAATGGCACCCTAATTATCTCTGCGGCGTATGCTAAGCCGTTAATATTGTCATTTTATGGTAGAAACAATGCAAAATGAATAAACCGCTTGTCGCTTCAAACCACTTTATCAAAACCGTTAACTTGCATTAAGCCCGATACAGTTCGGCGAGCTCGTCCAGCATGGGGTTACTCTTATATCCCGGTGCGGCCGTAAAAAGGTTTCGGGAAATCGCCAGCCATTCCATGATTTTGTCCGTCGCCAGCCAACGTCTGCCAAGTCGCTCGGCTGCGATGGGAACTTTATGCAGGCCAGCGAAGGGATCTACAACAAGATCTCCCGGCTCTGTCAAAAACTCAATCAGAAACGCTGCAAGCCTGGTAGGAGACGTTGCACCATGCAGCGGAAAACCTAGCTCGCGGGCAATGGAATGGCAAAATCTCGTATCAGCGCAGCTATTGCCGTAAAACAAAGTATTTTTGGGGATCGTTCCTTCTGTTTTATTTCCAAAGGATCCGCTTTTAAGCTGGTACGCCCCATCACCATAAAAGGTCGTGCGATTTTCACCGCCTGCTGCCTGCAATTTAAGATGCTGCTCTGAATGCGGTTGCAGTACACGTAAGTTGTTTGAACGAACCTTACTCGCATCATTGGTAAACCACAGCACAGGCTCATACGATGAGCAGAGCTGCACTCGTTGCTTACATGCCCAGTGCGTTGGCGATGGGGGCTTACTGCGATTCACCCACTGAAGCCTGTCCATGAGCTCAAGCCCCAGCTTGTCACATAATGCCAGTGTCAGACGCTCCAGATACAGAGAACGTGAAGGCCTGCCCCTATTAAAGCTATCTTGAGTGATATTCAATGCCACACTTGCGCCGGGTACAAGCTGTTTCACGATCGGTTCGAGGATACGCAGAAGCCAGTCAATATAAACCTGCTCGCCACGCCCCCCGCCATGCCCGTAGTCTCTTGAATTTCGAAGGAGGTAAGGCGGCGAGGTCAGGCAAAGATGAATTTGCTCTGTGATATTGCTGAAGAAGGCATAGGCGTTTCCAAAAACCGATGCCCCAAGAGAAGTTGAGAAACCGACAACACAGAGCTTTTCCCATGACTCGTGTAGGTTTGTTTTCGTCTTAGAGGAGTATCTCCAGACGCCCCGTTTTTCTGGAACGCGTTCGATGACTCCGGCCTGCCGAAGAGTCTGCTGAAACCAGCGTACTTTGTGTTTGACGCCGCTGGTTCTGGTTTTATCTGACCCAAATTCTTTCAGTTCGTGCAATTCGGCATCCGACATGCCAGTTTCACGCTGCACTTCGCGATAAAGCTCGTCGTTGCTCAACGGCAATTCGGAGGCTGCGTAGATCCGTGCAATTAAATCCGTAGAAATCGTGCTCATCAGCCATCCTTAATGGAGATGCAGTTTAAATATCGGCCTGATGGTTGGAAGGGGGATTACTAAATCAAACCGATCTGTTTATTTATAGGCTTTGTCAGGTCATGCAGCACAGCTGGGCATGCGCAAAGAGACCCAGTCTTCTTTAGCGGAGACACCTTCAAAAGTTGTACTCAATCAGCCCCAAGATTTTGAAACTCAATGTGCTTTTGCTCACACTCCTCCCTGCCCCACGAGCCCTGCCATTCACAGATGTCCCGGTACTTAATTTCCAGCTTATCCATCTGTGAGAGGTTAGCTGTTGCGAAGTCTGGCCATATGTCGTGCCAGCATGCGTTGTACGTGACGCCTGCTGGTGGGCAATACATCATTGCATCAGCATGGATAATTTCAACGCGAGGATCGTTTGCAAACGAGGCCGCAACGAGGTTAATAACGTCCTGTTCTTTTTCAATTACTGTTACATGGGTTACATCTTCTTTTTGAAGAATGGCGTGAAGCACCATCCCCAGACCAAGACCATTAATGAGCACGCGCCCGGTGGCTCGCTCTAAAAAATCCTGGCAGGTTCTGATCTCCATCGGGGTATTGGACATCACCACATCCCAGCCGTTGGACAAACGCCGATATCTACCGGGCGGGATAAACTCGTCTGTATTACCTGTATACTCGGCACGAAGGGCGAGGCTCATCGCCTTATCTGCGGTAATTTCGAATGTGTCCAGTTTCCAGGTTCCGGACGTGCCGTCTTTAACGGGTAAATCAGAAAAGCAGCTCTTCATCAAGGCAACCAAAATTCCAGTAATGTTGTTACGCTGAACCTATCACAAACCTGCTCTTAATACAGTTATCAGGAGTGACAGCGATCTTTGAGGAATCGTTTAAATCACGGGCATCCTGTAGCGGACGCCCGATATTTAATCAAATGTCGCAGGTGTTAAAGGAAGCGTTGCAAAGTTGCAACGTCTTCTGGAGCAACCTCCACGCAGCTCCTGACACTGTAGTGATTTTCGCCGTTGTAGTCGTAAACCCCACCGTCTTCAAAACTCAGCTGTTCAAGCTCGCCATGGCACTCTGAAATGAGTGCCGTCTGGCAAGCATTTTTCTCACAATCGCTGACGAGTAACCGAACATAGCTATTCTCATGGTCGCCGTTTCGGTTCTGGATTTTAACGATAAAGTGTTTTTCAGACATTTGTGCCTCCAGCACAGTTTGAGGTTAATTTAGCGTTGCCCCGGCTCACCGGGGCAAGAATAAATCAACCCTTAATGAAACTGTGCCCCCAGGTGTTAGGCTTAAATGCCTGCTCTTTGATATATGTTTTCATTACCTTGCAGGTTTTTTTCAGGGCTTTGGTATTGGCATCGGTTACTGAGATAAAATGGCGAGAATAACGGTTTTCCCGGTATTGCTTATCAGCGTTTGGGTCAATTGCTTCGCTTTGCAGGAGTCCTTCGTGCCTGCCAATTACTATTACGTAGTTCATTTCACCTGAAACACGATCCGTGAGTAATTGAATGGAAATATCAGTCGCTCGCGTGGCCTGGCTAGCAGAAATTTTTGCATGTAAGAAAGCTCCCTTTCGAAAGTTGGCCGGAGTCAAACCTGTAATATCCTCGGTGCTAAAATTAAGTGAAGATAGAGTTGAAAATAAATCACAGCTAATGACTTCAGTATTATTAGACATAACCCGGCTCCGCTCATATTCATGTTAAGGTAATTATATCAGGTTGATAGCATTACCTAATAACTTGGTGGCAAAAAGTTGTGGTTTTTGATTAACTAAAATTGATGTTCTCAATACTGCTCAAGAATTCTTTCTTTACACCCGGAGTAAAAGGTATACGTTCAATGTATTTATAAAGCGTCGCAAAGGTTTTGGTTTCAATGTTTCGTGAAATAACATCATCAATCGGGTCTTCGAACATATTAATAAAAACATCAATATGCTGCTCTCCGCTTTCTGAAGCTAAAGAGAGAATACAGACCACTTCAATGTAGCGGTTATCCTGCTCTGCAATGAACAACCAGTGCCCTTCGTTAAAGGCTGGTGCAGCACTGAAGCGTTTTACAACAATTTCTGAAAGAGCATATCCTGCCTGATCCAACAGATTAATAAAGTTGAGTTGAGTTGAAACCACGTCTAACGCTTTCATAAAACCTCCTTTTCATCTGTACTTATTATACTGTTACCCATCCCCCCAGCTAATAACCTCCCAGCAAACTTTCAAAAAAAATACCACCTTTAATTAGAATTGAACACATCCTTTTTAAATAACAAAAAGGATTATGAAACCCACAATGTTTGTGATGTGCCATCAAGGAAAAGTAACTTTTATGTGCTCATAAATCTTATTTCGTATTCACTTTCCTTTGTCTTTCGGTCGTAGATTATCAGGGGAAGCATAAGAAGAATATGTGAGGTTTAAGCAAATGCGGTGATCGGGCATTATAATTTGGTGAGGCTATTATAAGTGGATAAAGATAGTCGTAGGTATAGGATCAGGTTAAATTGCATTTTCCCGGTTGCCTTCCCTGGCCTACCGGTTTCAGCTCAGATACTAAGACCAGCGGTAATACTTAAAATATTCCTCATTTGCAGCTATAAACTCCCTCAAACCGTTCATTAATCCCTTCTCAAACGCTGTCACGATAAACCGGTAACCGTCCAGTGTTTCAATGTAGTAAATACCGCCTGGTGTAATTCCAACATGCAACACCTCGGCTGTCATCATAAACTGGCCTTCCGGAAAATCATGCGAAAGGTAAATGAAACCAGTAGTGGCCGATGCGGGTGTGGCATTCACTAAGACCCCGTTAAACTGCTGCCCGTGCCTCGCCGGTACAAGCTCACTTCCCCTGGTTGACTTATCAAGCAGCCTCTTAACATCTTTTTCTTCTTTTAACGAGGTATAGACCCGCACATCACTGTCATCACCTGGGCGAGAGCCGGTGCCAACATGAGCAAGACGACGGTAAGCACTGCGCATATTAACGTGGCAGGATGCCCCTGCTCTACCCTGAAGCCTTACGCCAAAGTCTTCGCAAAGTAACAAAATCTGACGTAGCTGGTTTTCATGCACGGACGCTGAGAGTGAAAGATTGAAACAGGAAAAGGTCAGTTCTAAAACCTTTTCGCGTTTGTCATTGAAATGAGCTTCCAGCCTGATGACTGGCTTTTCCGACATTGCAAAAGCTTTGTCCGTTACTCTGTACCGGCATTCATCTCCGAAACATTCTTTAACAACGCTGGCTATGACCGTGTCGTGTTCTCCATCTTCCGGAGCTGGCACAAAGATTTCAAATTGTGCCGGTGTATCCGGCTCAAGCAGAACGGGATAGAGACGCGGAGAATTAAGCAAAGCGCATTCAGAATTAATGAGCTTAACCCAGGCGCTTTTGTCGTCCGGATCCTTAAGCTGCTGTCCAAGGTTATCGCAAAAGTCAACTATCTGACGGGTATGCTCATCCGTGACTGCACAGATCAGGTTAAGACCATGCGTGGCCATACGCAGTTCCCGGGTTCGGGACTGGGAATTGATCGACCAGGGGTTAAGTGAAAGCGAAATAGGGCTTATGGAAGGGACGACCGTCTCATTCTGCAAATCTGTAAGCTGGCAGTTCGCAGTAGGCTTCGGGGAAAGGGTACTAAATATGTAACTTGCCTGTTGTTTAGTACTGGCCTGGATATAAAACATCGCGTCCATGCTTGTATCCCGGGATGAAATTGAAAATAGCTTCATTTTTAACCTTAATGGATGAGCGATTTATAGTCATGTGCAGACAAATGAACATTATGTGCGCCATCATTCCATTCAAAGAATAATCGATACTTAGAGTTTACTCGAATGGAGGAATAACGGTTTGACGTCATTCTTAAGCGTTCATAACGCAAGCTGTTGGATAATAACTCCCGCTCACTCTGGACATTATCCAGCGTTTCAAGTCGACACAGAATCGCGTTAATAATTTCAGAAGGAATACCTGCCGTTGTTTTTCCATTACGGAAGAACTTTTCAAGCCGTCTGTCTTTAAATGAATGGATCATAGTTCCTCCGTAATAATTGACCTTAAAATTAAATTAAAAGGGCTTTGAATTAATGAATACCTAAAATGCGGGCGGCAACTGCCAGCTGCTTATCACTTAACTGACGCTGGTGGGTTAAAGAAGACTTAAGGCTTTCCAGAAAATTATTACTACTGGATTGTTGGGTGATTGCATCAACCATTTTTTGATGAGACCTGCACCATGCTGTGAACGCAGAACTGTGGGCGCTTTCAGTCCTTAAACGCTCGTCTTGCAGGGATGCTGACACTTTGCGGGCAGCTTGCGCATTAATGCGGTACAGCGCATTCAGCGTGTAAGCAGTACGGGTCGTTTCGAGGCTGTAACCCGTGGCTTTACAAGCCATACAGCGACTTCTATAAAAATGCTTACGCTCTCCCCGCCCATTGCATTTATCGCAAACAATACGAAAAGTATATTCCGCAGTACCTTTTACAGAATCAACACAGCGGATTTTTGCGCTGGAGATTTCAATTCCACTGCGATCATAATATTTGGTCATAATGTGATTCCTCCGGTTAGTTCTGGAGTAATCATGACAGAATGAATCTACTGGCTAATAACCTGAGAGTAAATATTTTAAAAAAACATTGAGAGAGGGGCTGCAAATTTATACACGAAGGATTCAAATATAATTTGTTTAAAAAATTAAGAGCATTCTGAAGTAAAATTGCATCAAAAAGCATTCATGGATAAATCATGTACTGGTGCCAGCGATTTAAACGAGGACATTGTTCCGGTGTAATTACACAGTTTAGCATCATAGATTATAACCAAAAGGAAGGAGTCCTTCCCGTCTCGGGAATATTACTTTCCCGTTTGCAGTTTAAGAGACACTTAATGAGAAAGTAATAATTAAGTCATGCTCAACTCTACATTTTACATTGAGGATGGCGTAACAGGGTACGGCATACTACCGTACCCTTGTGTAGGGTTTATGTTTGAGGGAATTCTATAGTAAATGTGGCCGTGCCAGATTGACCACTTACAGCGGGAGTAACGGGATATGTGCGCTCTTCACCATTACCAAGATCCAGTGACAGCGATTTAGTTTCACCAGGCTGGACCGTAACTCCGGCAACCGTAACGCCGAACTGGGCGTTTTTCTGAACAGTCAGGGTTCCGTTTAACTGTCCGGTAATGATAGAACCGTCCTGACGACGCAACACACTGGTTCGGATGATGGCCAGCGGCGTGTTGTCCGTTGCTTTCAGTGCTACGGCTGTGGCCAGCGTCTTGAGATTATCCAGCATAATCAGGTTAGCTGGCTGGTAGGTAAAATTAAGCGTTTTAGTGGTCCGGTTACCTGATTCGTCAATAGCCAGAGCCTCCAGATGATACATCTGTCCCGATTCGTCAGTATTGGGGAAGATTCTGGGGTATTCAGGAATAAAGACATCCTTGGATAGCGGCGTGAATGCAAGGGTGACCTTTTCAGAGTTAGGTCCACCAGCGAGCTGAAGCGATATCAGGGAAGCATCCCCAGAGGCATCAGTAACGCTTATGCGTAGGTTCTCAAGCCCTTTAACCAGTTTTCCTTCTGCGTCTGCGCCATTAAAGCTGAACGCAATAACCGGAAGCGTTGAGTCAATTTTCAGCGGTGCATTAAGCGTTTTGGTTCCTGTGTTTCCAACAAGATCCGTGGCAGACACGCTAACAACCGTATAATCCCCGTCCGGTAGACCAGCGTATGAGAAAGTGGCGTTTTTGGTTTTATAATCGCTTTCACTGACAGTCACAGGCTTCAGGGTGAAAGTTTCCCCCCGGGCATTTTTAAGGGTGGCTTCGAAAACTTTGGTATCCCAGTAGCTGATGTTCCAGGCGTTGACGCGATCATTATCGGTGGCCGTCATAGTGATTGTCTTGGAGGCCTTGTTTACCTGAGCGACATTAACCACCGGTGGGTTGTTATCCCAGATAACCGTAAAATTACCAGCAAGCGCATCGAATATGCTGTCACCATCTTTTCCCGAGTAAAGATGCAGATACTCAAATCCTTTGTCACTGGTGTAGTTGAAGTTAACCGTCATCTCGCATGAACTTTGTCCGACAGGAATAGTGCAGAACCAGGCTGCATTTTTTACCGTTCTGAACTTTTGCACGTATGGTCGGGGTTCTGCGGTTACCTTTATGCGGCTAATGGTGGCGGTTTTAACGCTGATTGAGGCCTGAGTTAACCACTCACTGGTATCACTCCGGTACATCTCTTTAGCCACTATCTTCGGGGCTATTTCCATCGCCGGGGCTGGAGTGAAGTTGAGGGAGTTATGATGAATTCGTCTTACTCCTCCCGCCAGAGTCTGAAATTCATGATAAGTATCCCCCACATTTGGATATATGTATTTGAAAGTATAGATATTATAAGTGCTATCGGACGTCTGGAAATTCGAGTCCGCCCAGCCATATTTGGAACCGTTAACAGCAGTAAAGTCACTTTTCTTCCTTAATACCCGTACGGAAATAGGGTTCTGGAAGACGGTCATGCCAGACTGATAGGAGACCCATGATCCGGTAGTGGCGTCCTGCACCTGGATGATATCGTCAGGCTTAACCCGATCAATTACGCTTCGGCGGCTTAGTTCGCTCCTGTTTCCCGCTTTGTCATAAAGGTAGATCCCCACTTTATATTCAGAGCGGTTTTCCGGTGCCAGGGCATTGCTGCTTGCGTCGGCGACTTGAACGGTTACGCTACCTTCCACTGTATTAATTTCCGCTGGCTTTTTACGCTCCACTCCAGCGGCATCGGTTATGAAATATTCAGCATTAGCAAGCCCGGAACCTTTATCACTCAGTCCATTAAAGACCAGTGCCTGGACGCTGGCGTACTGCATACCGGCTGGTACTGAAGTGAAGATCGCTTCGCTGCCAAAGTTCCACCCATTTCTCGTATAACTTATGGTACCCGTTGCCGGAGGCGTTCGGTCAATTGCAAGCGGGTAATCCTGCCGGGAGACCTCCTTCCCTTGCAAGTCGGTAATCACCTCTCTGAGGGTGAAGCTATCTTCTCCCATCGCTGGTACGGTCAGAGTCTTGCCGTAATAATCAAAGCCTGTCGAAGATGTGGTACGGTCATCAACGGTAACCAGGCTGCTTTTCGTGCTCCAGATGAGGCTCCCGTCACTTTTCAGCAGACTGAGCGTAATATAACGGTCCAGACCGGAAATAACGGCAACGTCAAAGCTCGTTACCGGATTAATCCATACGGATGCAGGCGATACGGTCTTTTTAACGTTCAGGGTATCTTTAAAGCTGAATTCTGCGATTTCAGCGGAAGCTCCTGCGCTGAAACCTGCAAATGCAATAAGCAGGGCTAGTTTGATTTTCATGGGTTGTCTCCTGATCAGGTTCCCCATGATACTTTTTCAGTGTTCGTGATCTTTTCGGGAAAATAGCTATTTTTGATGTTTTTCTTTTCTGCCCGGCGGGACTTTTTTGTTTACGTGAATGCAACAAAACCAGAAAAGTTACTTTTTGATAGGGTAAAATTAGGTTTCCCTAATTTCCAGAAGCAAGCGAAAGCAGAACTAGCTTAATAGCCATTAAGAACGCCATACCTATTGATAAATAACGCTCCTTACATTTAATGATTTGAGCATTTAAAAATGAATTAGCGAAAGAATTTTGGTTTGCTTTTTATTGCATGAGTAAAACAGTATTAATAATCCGGAGCCATTAGAACGTACTCTAAAGACTCCGGTATACAGATATCTTGCCAGTAAAAATGGCCTTACTCCTCATCATCCCCCAGCGCTTTTTTGATGGCGCGGCGGCGGGCTGCATCACCTACACGATATCCGACTGAATATACGTCATTCAACCGGCGCAGAATAAGATTTATTTCCTCATCCTGAATGTAGGCAGGTAAACACAGAACCACGTCGCCATCTTCATCATAGACTCGAACAACTTCCTTCTGCCCATCTCGCTCGCGAATAATCTGGACATGCTGAACCCTGGTGTATTCTGGGTTTACGCTCATTTTAAGTATCTCTCTGTAATTGTTGTTACCAGTTAGCTATAAGCCGGATAATTCTGGTATTCAGTGTTCTGCACAGCAATCGCCTGCTCGTGGATCATTGACACTGCCAGGCGGGCTTTAACTCGCTTGCTGGTGAGAAAACGCTTCACTTCTTTAAGTTCGCTGCCAGCCGACAGCATATTGAAGACATGCTGTTTGAGACTGTTGTTATTTTTGGCCACTTGTTTCTCCATCATCTTTGTACATGGTTATTTCAGGCTGGCCTGCCAGATCACACACGTTATCCATATGCTTTTGGACCCAGTCTGTTAGACCCAGACCTTCGGCCTTTGCCTGATTGACGTAACGCAGTTTACGTTCAGGGGTAACCCGCATCTGTAGTTGTGCCGTCGCTGGAACCGCCTCTTTCAGGGCGTTAAGGCCCCTCTGATCACGGGCCTGAATTGATGGTTTACCGCTAGGCATCTGATGTATCGCTCTCCCGGCGAGCGGTGGACAGCTCTATTTCTTTTGCGATAGCTTTATCTATGGCATCCAGCTGCATGGCAAACTTGATTTCAAGCGAACAGCGTAATGCCTTCAGGGCGCGTTCTTTGGTGCTGTATTGTGGTATGCCGTTCTGGCTACCATTCATGCCTCGCATGCGGCGGGAGGTTGCATCGACAACCTCTCCCTCTTCCCGTGTGCCGTGAACCGTAGTTCCGCTCCATGTCGGATAAACAGTGCCAGTGGCGGTGTTGAAGCTCCAGCCGTTTTGGTATTCCCCCGAGACCTCTGGTACGGGCATATCGCGTTCAACGCCATAGTCAGACCAGCGTAAAGCGCGGTTTATTCTGGCCTGTGCCACCAGCTCATCATACGCGGCTTGTTCTTTTTTATTCATCGCCATTTAGGGCAATCTCCTTAGAGGGGAATTAGGTGTTATATCGGTACGTAAGTGCTTTTCAGGCCTAATCTCTGACAAGGCCTGATGTGCCAGACTGCCGTTGCATTCACCGTTTTATGGCGGTTGACAGAGCCTCATTAAGAGCCGCAATTAGCTCAGGCGAAGTCGGCTCCAGATTTTTGGAAGCGTTCAGCAGCTCCTGAAGTGAAGAGATTTCCTTTGGCTCCACCTGGTTTGTTTCAGGTGCCGTTTTTTGCACTTCATCCAGTGTACGCTGTGCACCGTTATCCAGCACCAGCACCCCCCCGGCACGAATTTCTGAAATGGTGCGCAACGTATACATCAATTTATCCCAGACACGGCTACCAACCTCGAACCCGGAATCAGCTACTTTTTCTTCATTATGCTTTTGAAAAATTTCTTCTAACCAAGTGGTGAAGCGCTTTCCAAAAGTATTGGCGGCTAAAGAAGTGCAGGAATAAACCTGTTCAACCTGTTTTGTTCCATTTTTATCAGTGAATGTAATGAGACCGATTCGGCCACTGTTAACAGTGTAAAAGCGAGGTTGAAAGCCAGCTTTGAGAAGGTTTTCAATAGCTGAAAAAAAATCTTTTTTGAGCATCGGTTTCAAAATGGTTTTCCTTTTATGCCCGGTGCCGCCGGGGCGGTGGCGTTAAATATACGCCATGTAAGTAAATTAATTTATACCCATTTGATTGTCAATACAAACAAAAAAACAAACCATGTTTATTATTTTATCAACGATGCTATTTTAAAGTCCGTCTAAAATAAAAAACCAAAAAGTTAAATTTGAAGCCGTCCTTCCTAAATTCATTTCTTGCGCATATTAGCACCCTGCTTTAAGTAAATAATTTTTGAAAAAGTTGTCTGGAGGTTATTAGCTCGTGCATCTGGATTGGTAATATAAAGCCAACACAGAAAAGGAAAACAAAATGTATAAATTAGTATCTCCTCGTGAACTGACTGAGATTATTACCGGTTTACTGCTTAAACCTGAACTCCTTGGTGAGCTGGACTCACCAGAAAAGCATCGGATGTTTATGGCAGATTTAGGCCGCGTGGTGGCCGAACATTGTGGAGGTCTGGTAAACAGCGTCGTCTTGCCAGGAACAGAAGTTACAGTGTCGGATGGGTTACCGCTTAATGGCCAGCCGGTACGTTATCTCGGAATCAAAGAGAACATCCCTCACCTCCTTGTAGAGCCTGATGCTTCCTTACCTTCGCTCGCTAAAAACGTCTGGATGTATGCAGATCCTGAAGGCTGGAAAGAACATTTTGGAGCTGAGGAAGACTGCCTTACTCCTGAAATGATGCAGCTGTTCCGTAAAGGTATCCAGGCTCTTCAGAAAGAGCATGACACCCCTGAAATTAGCCTCACACTTCAGGACTGGCGCCTGGAGGAGGAAACACTGCCAGAAGAGGACAGTCAGGCCTATCAGGTCAGCGTTACCGGCCAACATAACATCCACTGTGAAGTTGTTAACAAGGAAGGTAACCCCTGTTTTGGTGTCATGTTCGAAATCGATCAGGGTGTGCCTGCCTTACACATCAACACCGGCGGGGATATGTTGCTCCACATTCATTGCGCCCATAACGGACTCGTTCTGACCCCTGATGCAAGCGGTCAGCGATTTGATAAGGCTCCCGTTGACCGCTTCTCTTATAACAGCCCATCCCTGCTGTTGTCTGCCGACTAACCAAGGCCAAATCTGAATTGTCCCGTTTAAGTAACCAACCCGCTGCCGCCAGGCGGGTAAATCCTCTTAATGGAGTTTTAATGCAAATCTCAACTGAAGTTCTGAACGTCTTATCTCGCTGCCGTGCTGAAGGGAACTTTCTTTTCCTGGCCGACCAGCTCGACCGCAGCATTTATGTTAAGACAAACAAAGTGCTCGAAGCCGCCGGTGGCAAATGGAACCGAAAAGAGCAGGCACATATTTTTACGGCGGATGCAGCTGAGCGTATCGAGCAAATCATTCTGACAGGTTCGGTTGACATCCCACGAGATCTGTTCAATTTCTTCCCTACACCTGAGAATTTAGTCACAGATATGGTTCTACGCGCTGAACCAGCTGCCGGGGAGCGTGTACTGGAGCCAGAGTTTGGTGATGGCCGCATTCTGAAAGCCTTAAAACTGGCGGCTCCGGATGCATTGATTACCGGGATCGAATTGAACGATGAGCGATTCCTTGCAGTGAAGAACGATAGTGTCCTTAGCACAGGAGTCGAGCTGGTGCATACCGACTTTCTTGGGTACCAGCCCGATGAAACTTTTGATGTTATCGTTATGAATCCACCATTCCTTAAACGCTCTGACGTTAAACATGTCATGCATGCCATCGCAATGCTCGCTAAGCGAGGTCGCTTACAGGCCATTCTGTCAGCTGGGGTATTGTTCCGGGAAGACACACTGACAAAAGCGCTCAGGGAGCGAGTCAAACAACTTGGCGGACAAATTTCGCCTCTTCCGGATGATACATTTAGGGAGTCCGGAACAAAGGTCAAAACAGCCCGCCTTGAAATTGATCTTCGCCGCTAACTGACAAGCAACCGGAAAGAAATCTTAATACGAGTAGCCGGTTAAAGTTACCTGACCGGCTTAACTGACTAAATCAATAAAGAGTGAACAGAAATGACGCATACTGCCGTTTCTCAGGCTAATAGTGCTTTGCAGCTACCCACGGTGGAGCATGTCTACGCTCTTCTGAAAGCAAATTGTAAACCTGACCGCTTTGACGGGCGTGACGGACCCGTGTGGGGCCAGGAATACTCGTGGAATCTGGCAAAAGATCGCTTACAGGATCTGGAGAAATACGGTAAGGCATATGTCTCCCGTCATGAAGACCGTATGGGGGAAGGATTTAGTTTTGGTCCTGACCTGTTAATTATTCGCTAACGCTCCTAATGCCTGATGATATGGTAAGCACAACTGGAAAAATATGTTTTCAAAGCCTATGACCACTTTCACACCAGAACGTATTGAACAAATTTTGGAATTTGCCGAGGGTAGTAACCCAAGCGAAGCAATGAGTCTCAGAGCTGACGAAGTTGCTGTACTGGCACGTATTGGAAAGGCAGTTATGTCGATTGCGCCTGTTTATCAGTGCGAGTTTTGCCACCATGACGCAACCGGGCAACTTCAGTGGCACTGGGAAGATGTGAACAAAGCTTTTTATGATAAATACGATCCAGACAGACGCGGAAGACGTCGAATCCTCTATACCGCCCCGCCGATGCCTTTAGTTTCGGCTGACCTGCTTAACATGGCTTCATCTGCTATTGAAGACTTGCTCACTAACAAAGACAGAAGTGGTGCGGGAATGTGGAATGACATTCCAGAACAGCTACGACGCGCAGCAGAACTGGTAATGGATAATAGCCGGGCCGCTGAAACAGAAGCGATGCTGATGCGTCTTTATGTAGAATGTGACACAGGTGAGCGCAGGGGCAACGGCACTCAATCTGGCGTAGCAATGCCTTCTTGGCAAACCGTTGAAGAGGCACGTGTGTTGCTAGGGGTGAAATGATGCAGTTCTCGCCAGGGCAGTTTGTAATTCACAACAAGAAGCGCCTTGCGGAACGAAGGTAGACGTACTGACTGAGGTTCACTCCCCTCTCGACTGGTGGCGTAATGCCGCCAGGTTTTGATTCATATATGCCGTCCGTTAACGCATTTATATCTGACATACCTAATTTATCCTGATTCTTTTTTACATAAAGTAAAAGCATCACTTAATGCGATATGTGGATGCCGATAGTTTCAGGCTAATGTTATAAGTTTTGCAATCGTTGCCAGTTTGGACACCACAGAAATGTCAGATGTAATTCCAAAAAGAAAGATTTCCGTCCTGAACGCACAATAAGGTTTGTCGAAAGGCAAATTATAGATTTGTAATTTCGAGCACCATATGGAGAAGTTTTTTATACTTTTACGAACATAGTGACCTTTAGGAAAAGCTTAAAATAACACCAAACCTAAAGGGGAATAAGAATGAAACATCTCGCTTTTATTACTGCTGTAGCCGGACTCGGTATGTCTGTTCAGGCCCCAGCTCAGATATATGAATCGGCCTTTAAAGACACGAACGGTATTGAGATCCACGCCCCGTCTTCTCGTCTTATGCTTAATCCGGCATCACCGGTAACTTTGACACTTATTTCAGGTCTTGATCGTTTCGTTAATGTCAAAGTCACGAAAGACACTGGAACTGTCATTCTTAATACTACGACTACACGGACGGGTGTATCAGACCGACTAACAGCTGCTGACGGTAGTGAGTTCTACGGCAAAAAAGTAACTTTGCCTGCTTTGGGTGAAGGCAAATTTGTCGTTCAGATAAACGTGTTAGATCTCAATCAGAAGCCTGTAGCGACCTATAACTATAACTGGCTAATTGATGTCACCCCTCCAGCGGCAAATGCTCTTACCGCTAATACTGGTTCTGGCTCTACCGCTGGTGACGTGTGGAAGCTTGGATTAGAGGCAACGGGGCAGTATGACTTCACCTCTTCGGGCGTAAGTGATGCAAATGGTATTGATAAGGGCCTAATATATATTTACAGGCAGGACGGTAGCCTCTACAGCACTACACAGATGCAGTATGACGTATCCGGCCAAAAGATGTACCACACTTACTCTAAGAATTCAGTTAAGGGAACCGGAATACCAGACAGCAACCTGGATGAAGACTTTACTGCAAAAGTTGTTATCTTCGATAACGCAGGTAATAGCCGAACGCTGCCAACTCAAAAATTTCGCTACGACAACACGCTGGGTGAGATGACACTGTGGGCCGTTCATGATCCAAATACGTCTTCCAGCGTCGTACCCGGGGTTTCTAATTATCCGGCTTACAAAGCCGGTATGGTCGTTAACGAAAACCCTATTCGATTAGTCTACCGGATCCCAAAATCTAACTACCGTGCTTATTCAGAAGGTGGGCTTCAGTTCATCAATCAATATTCCGCCCCCAAAGAGATAGCTGTAGACAGCACTTATGCTTATGTTGAAATGACTCTTCCCTATGGCTCAATTAATGGGGATATGGCTCGTATGGCGAACTTTGGCCAGTGGGGAGGGTATTATCCGTCATACAGCCTCGTTCTAAACCCATCTGCAAACCAAACGCCTGCATTTGCGGGTACCTGGGTAGATTTCCTCGATGACAAGGGGAACTGGGTTAAGTGGAAGGATTTTGAGAGTGTGGCTTCATCACGACTGCCAATTAAAATTTCCCGACTTCGTTTTAACGTTGAAGCCCGGCCCTTTGCACAAGAGATCGGCGGTAAGGCGACCTGCACCATTCCGGCAGGAAAAACCTCGTGTGAAGCGCCTGAGACGTTTGATATGGCCTTGGGTACCCAGGGCTACAATAGGATCCTTTACTTCGTTCGCAGCATCAGCAATCCCATTTTGCGGTCTGAGCAATGGATTATGACACGCTGGAACAATAAACAACTGCCGGTAATAAACTCGATATCATATGACGAGACTAACAAGCAGCTGGATGTACTGGCGTCACTTGAAGGCGATGGTAACTGGTTCGACTCGGTCTCATTGAGGGAATTTTATCTTTCCGATAAGAACACCGGTACCCGGATGTCACCCACAGGCGTAATCAAATCTCGTATCTCAGGTAACTACACGATTGCTTATGATTTATCCCGTCAGTCTGAAGGAAAATACAACGTTGAGGTCAACATCAGGGACTTCTTCCAGAACCAGACCAATAAAACTTTCGGAGAAATTGCTCTGGATAACACTCCTCCGACAGTGGCCATAACATTCGACGGAAAGCCGGTAAAAGACGATACGGTAGTGTACGGCCTGGAGAACCTCAGGATCGCTCTGGCAGATAATCTGACAACCCCGAGGATAACCCGTCTTCAGCTCGTAGGTGGCCCCACAGCTGATAACGTTGAGCTTACGTGGTCACCGGCAGGCAAAGATACATACATGCCTGAGTATCCGAGGCTGTTCCCAAATTTCGAACCATCTGAAAATTATTCAATTAGCGTAACAGTTGCCGATAGTCAGTCGAATACCAAAACCTATACTCAGAAGTTCAGTTATCTACCGAATAACCTTGTGCAGTTACATAATCTACGCACATTATCGGTCAGTTCGCCTCTCAAAACGACAGATGGCGTACCCCTTGCGTACCTGTCCACTAACGTTCTGCGTAAGACAAATGGAGAAATTGCTAAAGGGGTCCAGAACGCAACGCTGACTGTGCGGAAGGATGCAGCCTTCGGTATTAAATTTAACGGGGCACAGGCGGCTCCAGGTGAGTCAGTTGAGGTGCAAATAGATATGGGCCAGGGGGATAATCTTCTGTTACCCGTTTATCCTTCCGAAAATGGGAAAGTTGGCACCTCAGAATTCATGATTCAGATCGACGAGTTGAAGTAACTACCCGGAGCCGACAGTAAAACTGACGGCTTCAATTTTACTGCCCTCCTTGACTCCGATCAGCCAGTACGTCTTCAGAGATTCGCAAGGAAGAACCGAAAGAAAAGTTACTTTAATCGTACGTTTCCAGCGATGCTTTTAAAAGACAATGCACACTCGTTGATTACGACAATGGGAGTGAGTGTCGAAACCCTTGAGTAAGGATACCCGGTAAATATACAGCCCCGGGGATCCTCTTCCTTCAACCGGGGATGACAACGGTAGTGAGTCCGGCAACTCACTCCCGTTGTCACTTCTCTGACATATCGTCATACGAGCTTACTCAAGTGCATCCACAAAGATGGGATCGTTTTGAATCTAAACTGGTACTGGTTAGCCAGTCACTTGCATCTATTCCCCCGTCGATACTTAAGTGACAATTGTAGTGATCTGCAATACTGGTGTCTCAGAAACACTGACGACGGTAGAGACTCAATACCCTAACCCCTGACAACAGGAGTGAGCTTAGAGGTGTTACGCTGCTGTCACTTAATGCTTGGGAATTGCCTGACTCACAACCATTGTCATCCGGAGCTACTGATTAACGTTGAACCGCTGGACTTTAATGACAGTGGTAGTGATGGATAGGCTCATTTCCATTGTCGTCATTTTATCGGACAAGCCTCTTCGTCCTACAGGTTTAAGCTGACAATGGTAGTGATTGGATGATCTCACTACTGTTGTCACTCAGTTCTTTGAGCGGACCCTTCCCTCGGTTGGTCGGCATTAACAACGGTAGTGACTCGATTGGCTCACTGCCATTGTCATCGTGTAAATGACGTACCTTATCAGCTCAGCTGAAAGCAATGACAACGGAAGTGACTCTAATTGCTCACTGCCATTGTCGTCGTGTCTATTGAGAGCCTTATCAGTGCACCTGAAAAGCAATGACAACGGTAGTGATTCTAATGGCTCACTACCGTTGTCACCGTGTGTATTGAGAGGATGGTCCACTTAACTGGACGTCTATGACAATGGTAGTGACTTTAATAGCTCACTACCATTGTCGGCGTGTGAATTGAGAGGATGATCAGCTCAGCTGTACGGCCATGACAATAGTAATGACTTAATGAGCTCACTACCGTTGTCACCCTGTTAATTAAGAGGCTCATCTGCTCTTCTGGAAGGCTATGACAACGGAAGTGACTTGCTGGGCTCAGTGCCATTGTCGCCGTATGAATTGAGAGGATCATCCGCTCTTCTGGATGGCAATGACAACGGTAATGACTTAATAGGCTCACTACCGTTGTCATCCTGTAAGTTAAGAGGTTGATCTGCTCAACGGGACGACTATGACAACGGTAGTGACTTGCTGGGCTCACTACCATTGTCACCCTGTGAATTGAGAGGTAGATCCGCTTAACCAGACGTCCATGACAACGGTAGTGACTTTCTGGGCTCAATACCGTTGTCACCCTGTGATTTAAGAGGTTGACCCGCTCTACTGGACGGCCATGACAACGGTAGTCACTTTCTGGGCTCACTACCGTTGTCGCCACATAGAATGAGAGGAGCATCAGCTCAGCTGAACGGCAATGACTACAGTAATGAGCTGGATGAAGCATAACCATTGACATCTGGCCCAACCGGAAGCCGTATTCGCCAATCCAATCGAGATTCACAATGGCCGTGACTCGCCGCATTAAGTTCCGGTGTCCTCCCAAAGCTGAACGCACACTCGGAGGACAATGACAATGCCAGTAAGGTACACATCATTACCATTGTCACTATAGCTACCAGAGAAGCCGGGATTTGAATGTCGATGGTAGTGAGTGGGTCAACTCACTGCCATTGTCACCCCGTTACGATATTTTCCGTTGGATGTACTGGCCAATGAAGTAAAGCGTAGAAACCGGGTGTTAACAGGTGACTCAGGAGAAAGCGTTGAATTCGCAATCTCGATCTACATAGGGTGGTAGAGAACAATGACAACGGTAATGACTTTTGACTCATTACCGTTGACGTGAAAGAGCGGGCTGGGACTAACGAAAATCGAAGAAGTAATTTAGCACCCGGAGCCTGAACCGCCGGGTTAACTTTAGCTGGCGTTGCTGTTCTTTTTCTGGCTTCGAAGACTACGAATATAGCGCAGTTCTTCAGCGGTTAAATCATGGACGGTAAGAACATCATCGCCGTCTATCGGGTCAGCTGGTGGGCATAACTCACCTTCTAAAACAGAAGACCCTGAGTTCTCTTCTTCATCTTCAACCACTTCTAAAGGAGGCTGAGTATTGTTCAAATTCAGATCGGGATCCCGCTTATGAATCTGGAAGTATACTTTTCCGTCTTTCTTAATTTCGGTGTACTGGAGGTATCCTATCGATGCCAACTCTTCAAGAGCCTTTCTCACGGTAGCATTCTGACTATTTGCTCGTGTTTTGAGGTTCAGACGATTTTTCAGCCGAGTAAGGGATATCGGTATAGGATTTGGCGGTAATGACTCTATGAACGTATAGAGAGCCTGGGCGCTTTCCTTCTTGGCCAACTCCTTAATTGCCTTCAGCTGCATCAAAACCTTATGATCGTATTGATAGAGCTCGAAAATCTTAGGATCAACCTGAAGGACAACCTGATCTGATTCCGGGTCTAACAGGGCAGACTGTACCAGATGCGTTGTATAGACTTTGGACGAGTTATTACTGGTGAACGACAAGGTAACGGATGCTAACCTGCGTAAGGAGGCGTCTATACGTTTTCTGGACGCTGTAGATGAGCGATAATTTTCAGGCGTACATAGCTTGAGGAATTCAGTGAATTTTAAGCTTATCGTGTCATTGTTAATCGGATGATTGGCATAGGTTCGAATGATGCCCATCCACGTCTTAAAATCTACTGACATATCAAGACGCTCACCGACAATTGAAATATTGGTGAACCCCTCGCTCTCCATTAAAGAGAGCGTCTGTAACTCTTTCGTTGCGTCAAAGCCAACCGTTTTATATTCCCGATTTTGACGCCCCACACTCTTTGGTGATGGGACGAACAGCCCGAGCCGCATCAAAGCAATAGACTGCACCGTACGGTTGCTGTTAGGACGCAAAATGATGTCTTTACCTGATTCTTTCTCTCTAACAGAGAAAGCCCTGGTGACCAGGTCCTGCTGCTCAGTATCTTTCTCTTTAGTCATAATAAGTTATCACTGAATGTGTAAACAGATTGGTGAATAGTAAGCCCCAGCGAACTCTATGTCACTGGATGGATCATTGTGATGATCCATATCTGTGCATAAGTTCTACCTAAAAAAACGACTCCACTCATTAAAACTTGGCAAAAACTCTTTGCATACAATGACCTGCAACTCTTATCAACAACGGATCAGATCAAGTTAAAAAGATCTAATGAAAAGTCACTACTATTGTCGCTCTGATCACTACTGATGTCAAAAAACTCATTACCAACGTTATAATAATCACTACCAATGTCAAAATAATCACTACTGTTGTCACTGATCACGTCTCAGGCCTTGTGCCGTCTGGCCTGGAGGCAGCGGGGATCTCTTTTGATCTATCAGGAACACTAAGGTACTAATTATTGGAACTACCTTGTGGAAAATGGGGATAAATAAATGCTTAGTTCTTATACAGGTCTCAACTTGCCTCCCTGATAAAAACTGTCGTCAAAGCTAAATCACAGCCACAGGCATTTTCGGTGGATAAATTTTTGAGAAATAGAAGCATACATGCAGACTCGTGTCGCAAGTAATTGAAAGTAATAATTTATTTAAATAATGCGAGTCACCTTACCTTACAGTGGAAGTTTAAGTCTAACCTCACTACCATTGTCACTTAAAATCATTACCAACGTCGAAATAGTCTCTACCATTGTCTTTTAAGTCACTCCCGTTGTCACTTATGTCGCTACTGTTGTCAGTGACAATGCTCCAGCCCAGTAACCATGCGGCCTACAGCGTACCGGGATCTTCTTTGTACTCTCTGGCACCTTTGGGATCATTTATTGGATCTACATGAGGGATAAAATCTTTTGACGATTTCGTAGTGCAGTTATACCAGCGACTTAGCAAGACAAAAGCTGCAATTTAGTGACGAGTTACTAGTCTGCCCAACAAGAGCAATGCAGAGAAGATATGTGGTGAAATGACCATGGTAGTGAGTCTAATCACTACCATGGTCCGCAGTAAGCGTTACTTACGCAATGAACGTCGGACTGATTTGCAACAACATGGGCTACGGCGCATCAGAAGACGGCCGTTGTGCTTCAGCAAAACAGCCCTGCTTTATTTTAATTCTTCAATGTTAATCATGAACTCAGATCTGCCTGTAAGGCCGGATACAGCAGGGAAAATAGGAAAGCTACGGCTGTCCCCGAGCCCCAAATCCAGTTGAAGCTCTTTGCTTTCACCTGGCATCGCAGAAACACCATTTACAGTCACGCCGAATGCAGCGTCCTTACGGACAGTAAGCACTGCGTCCTGAAGCCCTGTAGCGATTGAACCATCCTTTTTACGCAGCTGGCTGGCATACAGAACAGCCAGAGGAGTATTGTCAGATGTTTTGAGAGAAGCATTGACAGCTAAGGTTTTCAGATTCTCTAGCCTGACGAGATTGTTTGGAAGGTAGTTAAATTCGACTGAGCTTTCTTTAACGTTGTTCATCTCATCTTTGGCCTGAACTGTGAGAGTGTATGTTTCGCCTTCATTAAGAGACGGAAAGATCTTGGGATAATTAGGTGCATACAGGTTGTTTCCCAGATTCACCCAAGACAATTCCACCGCATCAGAAACAGGGCCACCGCGAAGAGTCATACGGCTTAAGGATGGTTTAGTTAGAGCATCGGTGAGCTGTATACGGACGTTCTCCAGCCCATATACTGTTACGTTTTTGCTGATCGGTTTTCCTTCGTAGCTAATACTTACAGATGGTGCTGTATTATCAACGACAACAGTTTGATAAGGGAGGTTACCGGTATTGTTGAATGTATCTTGGGCATTAATTACCACGTTATAACTGCCTTCTGGTACCTCTTTCATGTTGAACTCATACGTGTAGTTCCCAGACGCCATATTTCTACCTGTTTGTTTGCCGGTTACGCTTATTTCTGCGTTGTTACGGTTTTTATCTGACAACCAAACTCGATTTACATAAACATGGTCGAAATATGAACCATCTCCAGGTTGATTCACGTAAACCTGGAGAATGTTGGTGGTTTCAATGTAATCAAATCCAGTGACGGAGGGACCCAGTGTATGCCAGGCTATATTCTCCCATATAGGGGCAAAGAAGGTTGCTTCGGTGGTTGACCTTACTTCATAGCCACTATGAAGATAGCCGGTAGTGCCATTTATAATATCCTGGGGCAAAGAGACGGTACAGGTTGTTGAGCCAGCTGGAATACTGCATGTTGCTCCGCCAGTGATTTTTTGATCATATGGCCTAGCCTGTACATTGAACCGGATATTAGTAAGTTTTATAGGCATATCAGATGCCTTGAACAGGTTCCAGTTTACGCTGTTGAACCATGTTCCATCAGCCTTTTGTCGTTCTATGGGTGAACTTCCCCAAGCCGGACTCTTTACAGAGGCAGGATCCCAGTTGAGCCAGCTGGCATACTGACCAAGATCTCCTCCAGACCATTGATATGTATTCACAGGTCTATAGTAGTTTCCATCTAAGGCACCCTGTGGCAGCTTAACTTCCACGTAGACATAGGTGGCATCTTCGGAAAGGACCTGTACTCCGCCATAGTTATTGGTAATGCTCATGCCACCATTTCGATATGGCTTCCAGTTAGTTCTTGGGATACGTATAACCAACTTGTAGGGGTTTTCCAGCACTGTAAGGCCTCGTTTAAACGGGACGTATCCCGAAGAAATGCCGGGTACAACACTGGTGCTTACACGTGAGTCATGAACTGCAAATGGCGTAAATTCTCCCATTTGATCGTCATATAAAAACCGCTGGGGAGGAATGTTAAGCGTATTTCCTGCCAGGTCCGTAACGATGAAATTGAAGGTGAATTCTTCATCAAGATCACTTGAGGGCATGCCAGCCTGGGTGTTCATATCTTTAATCCACGGATAGAACGCACGTTTATTGGCTGTGTCATAACTCAGGTTATTGTCGGAGACCACAGAACCATTACTTCGTTTAATGACAAGACGGATCTTGGCAATTCCACTAGCATCCTCAATACCGTCTGCAAATATAGAAAACTGGCCACTACCGCCTCGGCCCAACTCCCAAAGTGGCCCAGAAAGTACCATGTCGTAACCTGCGTTTTGACTCGGATAAATACTCTTATAGCGTGGAGGAGTTGTATCAACGATGAAATGATAAGTAGATGTGCTCACTACAGTCTGGCGAATATCCAGAGTTTCATTGACTACAGTAAAGGTCCCTTCTCCGAGCGCCGGTAGAACCATATCCTTTCCATAGTATTCTGTTCCATCGGCAGCAACGATACGATCTGCAACGCTCGTTTTGGTCGAGACGGAGGAATACATAACCTTTTTATCGCTGTCTCGTGTGACCGTCACTCGCTCGTACCGATCAAGACCCGATATCAAGTTCAGAGTCAAAACACCAGCGGGATTAAGATATGTTTGTGTTGCAGGCTTAATATTCCGAACAGCCTTATTGGTATCTGTAAATGAGTAGCTAAATACCTGAGCATGTGCCGAAGATACAGTAGCAAGGGCAGTTGCAACCATGCAGCCAATTAGAGTTTTACGCATATGATGCTCCGGGAATAGGTTATAGCCTTATTCTACGGATTCAGCCTACAAGGTCCGGTCGGATAAAGTGATAATTTGCCTGTTAAAAGAGACATCAAGTGAGAAAGCAACCAACGTACAGAATGCAAAATGGCGGCAGTGCATCTGGATGACGCAAAAGTAACTTTTTGTACCCACTTTTTTGGATTTTAGCCTTCAAAATGAGTATTCAACCAATCATAAAAGTAACTTTTGATAGACGCTGCTCCTTTATGTTTGCCAATTGTGCTGATATGTTTTTAAATTCAAGGAAGCGAGATTTTAAAAGCATCTGTTGAGTCAAATTTATGTAAAATAACAGGGTAACCATCACTTCTAGGTTGAGGAAACCCAATGTTATACATGCTCTTATGCTGTTTTCTGATGCTCAACAGTACATTCGTTATGTTCAGAGCAATGTCTGCAATAAGTAAAGGATCCGCTAAAGAAAACCGGTCTGAAATATCGCTGATAGTCCTAGCAACACTTGGAATTGCATCACCATTCATTGTCGCAATGATTACTATTAATGAAAGTATGACATCTAAAACAGTAACAGATTTTTCTTTGGGTGCTCAGTGGTCCGGAATGGTTTCAGCGGTAGCGCTAATGGGGTTATATGCTCGACGCGTTTGGAAAGAGAAGAAGTCCTTATTTACTGGCGCTTTCCTGGCCTCTTCCTTAATGGCCTTTATTTTTACTGACAGCCTTGTTTTCGTATCCCAGAAGGACACCGGCGTTCTGGCTACTTTCGTACTCGATAAAAACGCTGGAGATATTGATTGTAGTCGCCCGGCTATGATTGTCCATTACAGTAAAGGTGTTCCAACGGACTGGCGTTGCCCAACCAGTATCATGTTGATGGCGTATTCTTCATATCCTTTTTTACCTTGGCCTGAGTATAGCCATGGTACCAGCCAGTCTCTTACGGTTGTTATTGATACATTTATGGAAAACGCTGTTAATCTCAGTCAAAAATAATAAATAAACCTCTCTAGTGAGAGGTTTTATAAACCTGAGCCACCAATCTAATTAACTCTATATTTTTGTTTTAGCTTTTTTAAAGGTAGACTTACCGAATAAAACAGCAATTATAGAGCAAAGGCCTGGCGTTAGGACAAAAGCTAATAATGCACTGCCAAAACTTGTCATTTCAGGCACCACGAACCAGCTGATAGGCCACGTCAGGGCAGGTAAATTTAGCGGATCATAAAGCGCATGTAGAGCGCTTAACACACAGTAAAGTGCTAAAAAGCAAACTAGATAAACAACGATCCACATTTTAATTTGCTCAGCAATTTCAAATTTAGGACTGCCCATGCTTTACCTCAGTGGCTGAATATTGATGGTTAATATCTTTAATCACCCGTAAGCACTTAGTGCATACCTTAGTTCGATTTGTCTGCTTGTCCAGAGTGTATTTAACTTCAAGTTGACCTCCAGCATTAAGCAAAGTGAGCATCTCATCTTCTAACACGCTTCGGTAAATGGTCTTGTCCGAGAGTGTGCCCGGTAACGAGTACTCAACATAATTGTTTGAAACTCTTACCGATTTAGGGATTTTACCACTGAGCTGGATTTCATTCGTTGAAGGCATTACAGTTACTTTAATCACAGTTGCCGGTGACCAGAAATCCTGATAACGCACTTTATGAATTTTATCAGCTCTAAGGCCTAACCACACATTTCCGGCGATAAGAACAATAAGCAATCCATAAACTGATCGTCGAATGTTACGCCTTTTAATCACAATGTCCCCCATCCCTCAAATATCATTCTAAATAACTGCACCAGGATATCATGAGCGTAATTAAAAGAATTCTTCATAACCGGGGTTTTCAGTTGAGTTTGCGGACTCTTTACTTTGCGGTTTCTCGCCCTCTATTTGAGTATCCCTGACAGGTTTGGATTTACCCATGCTCCTCTGAAAGGTATCCATAACAAACTCAATATCTTCTTCTGGCAGGCTGGTGGGTTGGTTGCTCATAGGACTTCCTCTTGTTGAATACGTTCGGCGTACAGGATGCGAACCGAAACGGTCGTGTTTTCAAACTCGTTCTCAAAAACGTCCATCCATTCCGTCCGGAATTCTTCCCCCAGAAGGTTATCGAGCCCCTGAAGAGATAATGGAAGAACGGCTGCTAGAGATCCCCCGGCTGCGAGATGAGATGCAGCTGCCTGGAGATGCAGCCTGGCCCGGTTATCGGCAAAAGGTGGGTTCATCACGACATAATCAAACTTCTTCTGTTGATTAGACTTAGACCATGTGAGGAAGTCAGCTTCTGTCGTATCGTATCCCTTAGCCCGGGAGATAAGGCAATTCAAAGTATCAAGCTCGATGCCAGTAACGATCACACCGGCAGGGAATGATTTAAGCAAATCCGCATGGCCAATATTAGGCTCCAGGAGGGTATCCCCTTCCCCTGCACCGAGCAGGGAATATACATATTCGCTGATTCGGCAAGATGAAGGGTAAAACTGATGCGATACAATATCAGGCATCTCCCCTATCTGGCCGATGTAACGAATAACCTCACACGGATCATAGGAAAATGTCACATCGTATTTTGTTACTGTTGCCCCTAAGAACCGAAGGGTGTCAGCGGCAACACTCGAAGATTTGCGTTCGGCGAGAGACCCTAAAGATGTCCAGCAACTCCATTTATTGTCCCCGTCATTTTTAAACATTAGTTCAGAAAGCTGCATCCGGGTATCAAAGTCGATGCACTGCTTAAGTACAGGGAATGCCTCCAAAGATTTCTTGCTATGAGCCATGCGGTCGGCAGGTAATGCCAGCGGTACGATAGCTGATAAAATATTGTTAAGCCGCTCGGCGATATCAGGGTGGACGTCAATATGCATTGATCCATTTTTGTAAACCCTGAAACGAATACTGTTGCCATCGATGCAGATCCATTTTCTGAACCCCTCATGTTCGACCAACGCCTCAACCAATGATTTGGTGTTATGGATCGCCTTCACCTGTTCGCCACGGAAGAATGCGCATATAACGCGGAGCTCGCTCAGTGGTGAAATGCCAGACTCTTTAAAATCCACCCTTAATTTCTGCCAGGGGTATTTAGACGGCTCGCAAACTCCGGTAGTGATCATGCGGGTGGAGAACCCAAAAGCTTTGTTTGTCTTATGACTGCGGCTCAGAGACTGGAAGACGTCGTAAACCCTTTCTTTAATAAATTGATTGCGGTCATTAAGCAAAGCAACGACTGTGCCTACTACAGCGTCAGCTGTGAAATCAGGGATCACCTGAGGCGGCATAATATAGCGGTCGGCCGTAAACTGCTTATCCCATTCGTTACGTTTGGCATCCGACATGATAGGCAAAACATCAGTGAGTGCCATAACGCGTTTCCAGTATTCAGATCTCAGAGCGTTTTCCGCGAACAAGGCATCCGCTTCAGAGATACTGTGGTTGTAGCCTGAGAGATAAGAATAAAGTTTCTGGTGATTGTGGGTTTTGAACTGGACAGCCATGTGTTTCAACAAGCAGAGTTCATCATTATAGGACTCAACAAGATCCGCGATAATGCCGAGCTCTTTGCGCATATCTGGAAGAAATGTTTCAGAAGAGCTAACCACCAGGCTATGAGAGGTTGTTAAAGCCAGTACGCTGTGACCTGCATTATCGGGTTTAGCTTCAGAATCAAGAGATGACATTTTACCGGTGACCTGCCCCCACGATTAGATACAACGCTCAGTTAGTAACGTCGGAATCTTCATTCTCAGAATGACCCTTTCTCCAGCCCGCTGCAAATTCAGACGGT
>NZ_JBLVXX010000056.1:0-26281 GCF_048283985.1 Enterobacter cloacae complex sp. 6730903
AGAGTCAACCCGTTATTTCAGGATTTTTTCTCTTCAACCGACCGGGTTATCTGTGAAGTGATTCACATCCGCCGTGTCGATGGAGGCGCATTATAGGGATCCCAGTTTTTAGCACAAGTATTTTTTAGATCTTTTTTTCCAACTGATGATTTTCCGTGCTTTTCGCTGAAAACCCACCCGATCCGCTTAAAAATTGACGCATTTTGCCTTGCCTCGATCCAGGAATACGATCAAAGTCTTCTTTAATAGCGCTCATCTGTATCGAGGTAGATATGTTTGCAGTATTACGTCCTTATAAAGATCTGTTCCCTCAAAAAGGCGATCGCGTGATGATCGATGCCAGCAGCGTGGTCATTGGTGATGTTCGCATGGCCGATGATGTCAGCATCTGGCCACTCGTCGCGATCCGGGGCGATGTTAACTACGTTGCAATCGGTGCACGCACCAATATTCAGGACGGCAGCGTGCTGCATGTGACTCATAAGTCATCTTATAACCCTGAGGGCAATCCGCTCATCATTGGGGAAGATGTCACCGTCGGTCATAAAGTGATGCTCCACGGCTGCACAATCGGTAACAGGGTTCTCGTTGGGATGGGATCGATTTTGCTGGATGGCGTCATAGTAGAAGATGACGTAATGATTGGCGCAGGAAGCCTTGTTCCGCAAAACAAACGTCTGGAAAGTGGCTATCTCTATTTAGGCAGTCCGGTTAAACAGATCCGCCCCCTAAAAGAGGCGGAGATCGAAGGATTGAAATACTCAGCGAACAATTACGTTAAATGGAAGAATGACTATCTGGATCAGGATAACCAGACCCAACCCTGATCGTCTTCCTGCTGATCGCGGATCAAATCGCTGGCTTCCTCTTCCAGATCCCAGCGATTTTCGCAAAAGACCGCTAACGGATCTGAACCACCAAAGCGCTGATGCAACGTCTCCCCTTTAATCGCACAGGTGAGCTGCATTCCATGCACCAGCACCGGGAAACAAACCGCTTGCTTGTTTTCATCCCAGATTTCTCTGTCCGGAAAATGAATCGCCTGATTCACGCCATCAGTTCCTGTTTCAGCGTTTCGATCACCGGCTCTACAGCAGGTAACACGCCATGCCAGAGTAGCACCGCATGAGCCGCCTGCCCCACCAGCATGCCCAGACCATCAGCCATGTGTTTTGCCCCCTGTTGTTCGCACCAGGTCAGAAAGGGCGTTTTCCCTTTTTGATAAAACATGTCATAGGCGTAGATGTAGGAGTGAACCAGGGATGCAGGAATCGCCGGGATCTCTCCATTAATACCGCTTGAGGTGGCATTAATCACAAGATCAAATTCGTGACCCGCGAGATCGTCAAGTGCTACCGCAGTTACGCTGCCTGTGTGTGCGAACAACGCCGCCAGCTCTTCTGCTCTGGAGAAAGTGCGGTTGGTAATTGTCACCGCACAATCCAGCGAAAGGAGAGGAAGCAATACGCCGCGCGACGCGCCACCCGCGCCGATCAGCAGGATCCGGAAGCCTGGTTTAATGAACGACAGTCGCTCCAGATCGCTGAGTAAACCTATGCCATCGGTGTTATCGCCAAGAAGGCGACCATCTTCAAGCCGCTTAAGGGTATTGACGGCACCAGCGAGCGAGGCACGCTCGGTCAGTTCATCCGCGAGCCCGAAAGCCTCTTCTTTAAAAGGCACCGTGACGTTCGCACCTTTACCACCCGCATCAAAAAAGCTATTCAGCGTCGGTATAAATGCATCAACAGGCGCAAGAACCCGACCATACGGGTGATCTATCTGCAACTGCTCTGCAAACAGCTGATGGATCAGAGGCGACTTGCTGTGCGCGATCGGGTTACCAAAAACAGCATAGGTTTCCATCACATTATCCCTGGCGAAAACGTTCGCCGGTCAAGGCATCACGAATTTCTGACGGGTTAAGACGGCCACCGGTTTCACCGACGGCTACCGGGAAATCACTCCCGAACTGTGCCAGAACTTCTTCGGTTGTCCGACAAGGGGGAAGCCCGGTCAGGTTGGCGCTGGTTGAAACCAGAGGTTTACCAAATGCCTGGCATAACTCCACCACCAGCGGATGGTCGGTAATGCGTACCGCGAGTGAATCGAAACGCCCGGTTAACCAGCGCGGCGTTGTCGGTTGTGCAGGGAAAACAAACGTCACGGGACCAGGCCACGCAGAGAAAATGGTTTCCCACTGTGCAGGCGTCAGCATGGAATCATCAATATAAGGCTTAAGCTGCGCGTAGTTCGCAGCGATTAAAATCAATCCTTTTTCAACAGGCCGCTGTTTTAGCGCCAGCAGACGATTAACGGCGACTTCGCTGTCAGGATCGCACCCGACCCCGAAAACGGCTTCTGTTGGATAGGCGATGACTTCTTCTTTTTTCAGGATTTCCACCGCCTGCGCGATGGAGCCTGATGGCAGGTTATTATTCACTGATTTGATCCGCCGAAACCGGCTTTCCACATTGTTTACTGGCGCAAAAGCGTTTCAGGCCTTGCGCGGTTTTCTTTTCTATAAGTAACGGATAATCGCAATGAGGGCAGACGCCCGCTACTGGTTTGAAATTGATAACGAACTGGCATTCAGGATAGCGATCGCACGAATGGAAGGTCTTACCATAACGAGAGCGGCGCTGCACCAGTTGACCACGCTGGCACTGAGGACAGGCAATTGCCGTTTCATCTGGTTTATCAATTTGTTCCGTATGTTCACATTCCGGATAGCGGCTGCATCCGATAAACATCCCGAACCGCCCCTGCCGCAGCGCCAGTTCGCCGCCACAGAGTGGACAAAGCTGTCCCTCCAGAATTTTGACGATATGTCCATCCGCCTGGCTTTTCAGGGGACGGACATAATCACATTCCGGATAGTGTGAACAACCGAGAAACGGACCGTGTTTCCCGGACCGAATAACAAGTTCAGCCCCACACTGTGGGCAGGGCTCGTTTTTATGCACCGTGAAGAGTGCTGATTTGGCCATAACAACTCTTGTTGCTGCACATAGAATTAATGCAGCATACCTTCATTCACTTCAAAGAGTAATTCTTCCATTTGCTGATAGGCATTTTCACAGCCTGGAATGTTGAACAGAACCATCAGGATCACCCATTTGAGATCTTCCAGTTCAAATTCAGCAGTATCCAGCGCCATGACGCGCTCTATCACCATCTCTCTCGTTTCGAGGTTTAGCACCTGAATCTGCTCGAGGAATAAAATGAATCCCCGGCAGCTGGCATCCAGCCTTTCACACTCTTCAGCTGTATAGATGCGCACAGACAATGGGTCAGAAGCAAGCTGCATCGGTTCGGCGAGGCCGTCCTGATAATCAGCTAACTTATCCAGCCACATCAACGCATTATAAATATCTTCCCGCTCAAAACCTGCGTCGGTCAGATCCCGTGTTAATTTGTCCTGATCCACCTGCATTTCTGCTTCGTTGTGGATGTAAGTCTCAAACAAATACATCAGTACGTCGAACATGGCATGCCCTCCTTAATCGGACATAGCCGCCGGGTACAGCTGCGATCCACCCTGCTAACTCCAGTTCGAGTAGCTGTGCTACCGTTACTGGCACAGGTTGGCCGGCACGTTCAGCGACAACGTCAACAGGTGTTACCTCATCTCCTACGTTAGCCAGGAGCTTGGGAAATGGCAATGCTACTGCCTCCTGATCCGATGAAATATGTCGCTTTTGGAGATCATCCTGCAACCAATGCAATCCATACTGCAAATTTTCCAGGATATCCTCTTTACAGGTCACCAGCGTCGCCCCCTGTTTTATCAGCCAGTGAGGGCCTTCGCAGCCAGGGTTTCCCAACGGGCCGGGTAGCGCAAAAACTTCACGCCCCTGCTCCAGTGCGCACCTTGCGGTAACCAGCGATCCACTCCGAATCGCAGCTTCGACCACCAGCACGCCCTGGCTTAACCCACTGATGATCCGGTTACGCCGTGGAAAGTTACCCGGTCTGGGCGATGTCGAAAGTGAAAACTCAGACACTATCGCCCCCTCTGAAGCGATAAGTTGCTCAGCCAGAATGTGATGACGACGCGGATAGAGACTAAAAAGACCATTGCCAAGCACGGCGACACTTCGCCCTTTTGCTGACAACGCCGCATGATGTGCCACACCATCGATGCCGCAAGCCAGGCCACTGGTGATCGTAAAGCCACATTGGGACAGCTGTTCACTCAGCATTTTCCCCCAACGCTCGCCATACCACGAGAGCGCACGGCTGCCCACAACCGCAAGCTGCATGCTATTAAGCACATCAACGCAGCCTCGCACAAAGAGCGCCCCGGGAAAATCAGGTATAGAACGCAGCAATGGCGGGAAGCGAGGATCATCCGCCGTGAGAAGGTGGTTGTCGGTGTGTTCCAGCCATTCCAGACTACGTTCAAGCTCACTCTCGCTGAACGAAAAAAACTTTACGGCATGTTTGGGCGAAAGCCCTGACGCGTTGACAGCTTCAGCATCGACGGTTGCCTGGCGAAGCAGCCTCTGCGTAATCTCCAGCATCGCGTCACCGTATAACGACCCGATGTTTATAAGCCGTAACCATATCTCTGTGGACGTCATCCTTTTCCCTGCCATAAGCAGCCTCAGCAATCTTTGCGATTGGTCACTGATGCTGTCAATCGACCGGGGATTTGTCTAGAATAGAAGTAATATTCTTATCAACTCCTGAACACGACTCTGGAAATTTATGGCAGTTTTGCAAGTGTTACATATTCCTGACGAGCGCCTTCGCATCGTCGCGGAACCGGTTAAAGAAGTGAATGCAGAAATTCAGCGTATCGTCGATGATATGTTCGATACCATGTACGCTGAAGAAGGCATTGGCCTTGCCGCGACCCAGGTAGACATTCACAAACGTATTATTGTGATCGACGTTTCTGAAAATCGCGATGAGCGCCTGGTGCTGATCAACCCTGAGCTGCTGGAAAAAAGCGGCGAAACAGGTATTGAGGAAGGCTGTCTGTCTATCCCTGAACAGCGCGCTTTGGTGCCACGTGCCGAAAAAGTTAAAATCCGCGCACTGGATCGTGACGGCAATCCGTTTGAGCTGGAAGCTGACGATCTGCTGGCGATTTGCATTCAGCATGAGATGGATCACCTGGTCGGTAAACTGTTTATCGATTACCTCTCACCACTGAAGCAACAGCGTATTCGTCAGAAAGTTGAGAAACTGGATCGTTTGCGTTCTCGCGCTTAACGCCCCCCGGATACAAGGAATAACGTGTCTACATCACTACGTATAATCTTCGCGGGTACCCCTGATTTTGCAGCGCGTCATCTCGACGCGCTGCTATCGTCTGGTCATCAGATTGTTGGCGTATTTACTCAGCCGGATCGTCCGGCTGGCCGCGGTAAAAAACTGATGCCTGGCCCGGTTAAAGTGCTGGCAGAAACGCATGGTTTACCGGTATTCCAGCCTGCGTCATTACGACCTCAGGAAAACCAGCAGTTAGTGGCAGATCTGAACGCTGACGTGATGGTAGTTGTGGCTTACGGCCTCATTCTGCCGAAAGCGGTACTCGATATGCCCCGCCTGGGCTGTGTTAACGTTCATGGTTCTTTGCTCCCACGCTGGCGCGGTGCAGCCCCTATTCAGCGCGCTCTGTGGGCAGGCGATGCTGAAACTGGCGTGACAATCATGAAGATGGACGTAGGTTTAGACACGGGCGACATGCTGTATAAACTGGCGTGTCCCATTACCGCAGAAGATACCAGCGCCACGCTGTATGACAAGCTGGCGGATCTCGGTCCGCAGGGGCTGATTGAGACGCTGCAACAGCTTGCTGACAATACAGCGACACCTGAAGAGCAGGATGAGGCGCAGGTGACCTATGCTGAAAAACTGAGTAAAGAAGAAGCCCGGATCGACTGGTCCCTGTCAGCAGCTCAACTCGAACGCTGCATCCGCGCCTTTAATCCGTGGCCGATGAGCTGGTTGATGATTGATGAGCAGCCAGTGAAAGTCTGGAAAGCTTCAGTTATTAACGGCAATACATCGGCAGAGCCCGGTACGATTATCGACGCCAGCAAAAACGGTATCCAGGTTGCGACCGGAGAAGGGATCCTGAATCTTGAATCGCTGCAACCGGCCGGTAAAAAGGCAATGAGCGCGCAGGATCTATTAAATTCCCGTCGTGAATGGTTCATCCCTGGCAATCGCCTTGCCTGAACAAATTTACTCTTAAGGCCCGGTGTTTCCGGGCATTTTTATTTTTACGGTTATGAAAAGACAAAATCTACGCACTATGGCGGCTCAGGCCGTTGAGCAGGTTATTGAGCAGGGCCAGTCACTGAGTAATGTCCTGCCTGCACTGCAACAAAAGGTTTCCGATAAAGACAAAGCCCTGCTTCAGGAGCTGTGCTTTGGCGTGCTGCGCACCCTCTCTCAGCTTGAGTGGTTAATTAATAAGCTGATGTCACGCCCGATGAGCGGCAAGCAGCGTACCGTGCATTATTTGATCATGGTCGGTTTCTACCAGCTTCTTCATACCCGCATTCCACCTCATGCTGCGCTGGCTGAGACAGTGGAGGGGGCCGTTGCGATTAAACGTCCCCAGTTGAAAGGATTGATTAACGGCGTGCTGCGTCAGTTCCAGCGTCAGCAGGACGAACTGCTGGCAGAATTTGCGCAAAGCGAAGCGCGCTTCCTGCATCCTGAATGGCTGCTGAATCGCCTTAAAAAAGCCTACCCTCAGCAATGGCAAGACATTGTGGATGCCAATAACCAACGTCCGCCGATGTGGTTACGCGTTAATCGTAACCATCATACCCGCGACGCATGGCTGGCCCTGCTGGAAGAGGCCGGAATGAGCGGCTTCACACACGCTGCTTATCCTGATGCGGTTCGTTTAGCCTCCCCTGCACCGGTACATGCATTACCCGGTTTTGAAGAGGGCTGGGTAACGGTACAGGACGCATCCGCTCAGGGCTGCATGACCTGGCTTGAACCGAAAGACGGGGAGCAGATCCTTGATCTCTGTGCAGCGCCAGGGGGGAAAACAACGCACATTCTGGAAGTGGCGCCGCAGGCCAGCGTGATGGCCGTGGATGTTGATGAGCAGCGTCTTTCACGCGTCTATGACAACCTCAAGCGTCTGGGTATGAAAGCACAGGTTAAGCAAGGCGATGGACGTAAACCCGCAGACTGGTGTGGTGATACCCGGTTCGATCGCATTTTGCTGGACGCCCCCTGCTCAGCAACCGGCGTGATTCGTCGTCATCCCGATATCAAATGGCTGCGTCGCGATCGTGATATCAAGGAGCTTGCCCAGTTGCAATCCGAAATTCTGGATGCCATCTGGCCGCATCTCAAACCCGGCGGAACCCTGGTGTATGCAACCTGCTCTGTTCTCCCGGAAGAGAACAGTCAGCAAATTGCGGCCTTCCTGAAACGCACCCCGGACGCTACGCTGCATGATACGGGAACACCTGAGCACCCGGGTCTGCAAAACCTGCCGGGCGCAGAAGAGGGTGATGGCTTCTTTTACGCTAAGCTAATCAAAGAGTGATGTTGAGAACAGGTCACGAAAGATGAAAATTATCATTCTGGGCGCAGGGCAAGTTGGCGGAACGCTGGCGGAAAATCTCGTGGGCGAAAACAACGATATCACCATTGTGGATACCAATGGCGATCGCCTGCGCGTTTTGCAGGACAAGTTTGATCTTCGTGTTGTACAGGGGCACGGCTCTCACCCACGCGTGCTTCGGGAGGCGGGCGCGGACGATGCCGACATGCTGGTTGCAGTAACCAGTTCTGATGAAACCAACATGGTTGCATGTCAGGTGGCCTACTCGCTTTTCAACACACCGAACCGCATCGCCCGTATTCGCTCCCCGGACTATGTCCGGGATGCGGAAAAGCTGTTTAATTCCGAAGCAGTACCTATCGACCATCTTATTGCGCCTGAACAGCTGGTTATCGACAGTATTTATCGTCTGATTGAGTACCCGGGCGCGTTGCAGGTTGTGAACTTTGCTGAAGGAAAAGTAAGCCTGGCGGTTGTGAAGGCTTATTACGGCGGTCCGCTGATTGGTAATGCCCTGTCGACAATGCGCGAGCATATGCCACATATCGATACGCGTGTTGCGGCGATTTTCCGTCACGACAGACCTATTCGTCCGCAAGGGTCCACCATTGTCGAAGCCGGGGATGAAGTCTTCTTTATTGCGGCTTCTCAGCATATCCGTGCGGTGATGAGTGAACTTCAGCGTCTCGAAAAACCGTATAAACGTATTATGCTGGTTGGCGGCGGTAATATTGGCGCAGGTCTGGCGAGACGGCTGGAAAAAGACTACAGCGTGAAGCTGATCGAACGAGATCAACAGCGCGCGTCGGAGCTGGCTGAAAAGCTTCAGAATACTATCGTGTTTTATGGCGATGCTTCGGATCAGGAATTGCTGGCCGAAGAGCATATCGATCAGGTTGATCTTTTTATTGCCGTCACCAACGACGACGAAGCGAATATTATGTCCGCCATGCTCGCTAAACGTATGGGGGCGAAAAAAGTAATGGTGCTTATCCAGCGTAAGGCTTATGTCGACCTGGTACAGGGTAGCGTAATTGATATTGCTATTTCACCTCAGCAAGCCACCATTTCTGCCCTGCTAAGCCATGTGCGTAAAGCGGATATTGTCGGCGTGTCGTCTCTTCGTCGTGGTGTTGCTGAAGCCATTGAAGCCGTCGCTCATGGGGATGAAACGACGTCGCGCGTTGTTGGTCGCGCGATCGACGAAATTAAACTTCCACCAGGCACCATTATCGGCGCCGTAGTGCGAGGTAACGATGTCATGATCGCCAATGATAATTTACGTATCGAGCAGGGTGACCACGTTATTATGTTCCTGACCGATAAAAAATTTATTACCGACGTCGAGCGTTTATTCCAGCCAAGCCCGTTCTTCCTGTAATGATTTGGGTGCTCAGACAAGAGCACCCAAATATTAACCTTCTAATTTTCATGCCTTTTATTTTTCATAACGATTATTTATCCCCAATGGCAATTAGCTAATCATTTGTTAAACTTATAGGCGTCAGCTGGCACAAGGAGAACATAATGAGTTTTATTAAAGAGTTTCGCGAATTTGCGATGCGCGGGAATGTGGTGGATTTGGCTGTGGGTGTCATAATTGGTGCGGCGTTCGGTAAGATCGTTTCATCATTAGTCGCCGACATTATTATGCCGCCGTTAGGACTGTTGATTGGAGGCATTGATTTTAAACAATTCGCCTTCACACTTCGGGAAGCTCAGGGCGATATCCCTGCGGTTGTAATGCACTACGGCGTATTCATTCAGAACGTATTTGATTTCGTGATCGTGGCATTTGCCATTTTCATGGCGATCAAACTTATCAACAGACTTAACCGTAAAAAAGAAGAACCGGCTGCTGCCCCGCCAGCACCCACTAAAGAAGAAGTCTTACTGACTGAAATTCGCGATCTGTTAAAAGAGCAGAATAACCGCGTTTAATCAGGCGACAGAAACAGAAAGGCCAGTGGTAAAAAAGCGATTAGCTTGCTTGCCACTGGCCTCCCAGTTACCTCGTTGTGCATGTTTACCTTTACGTAAATAACTCCCTTTTCCTTTCTTGTTCTTCTCCACTCGCTGTCTGAAAAGCGGGTCGTGAAGCAATGCCTCAATGGCGTTATCCTTAATTTGTCCCTTAGTATGCTGATAGCGGCTCATCATTTCTCCTGAGCATAGTTAATGTCGGCGGGAGTCTAGTCCCTGGCTGATAAAAAATCAACAACCCTGAGTTTCACTACTGGCGCCCTGTTCAAGAGCTTCCAGTATTGAGCAATAAACACTGCTATGAGCGGTACCGCAGCACGCGTCATTTAACCTTTGCAGAGATCGCTGCATGGCTTGCAGCTCCTGAATGCGTCCTTCAACTTCATCCAGCCGGGCCTGAACGATGCTTTTAGATTCCTGACACGTATGATGTTCAGGATCGATACGGATCGACAGCAGTTCACGGATCGACTCCAGCGTGAAGCCGAGTTGCCGTGCATAGCGGATAAAACGAAGGCGTTGCAGATCGTTATCCGTATAAAGGCGAAATCCACCTTCCGTTCTGACCTCATGATCGATCATCTGCTGCTTTTCGTAGTAGCGGATAGTATCCGGCGTTACGTTAGCAAGCTTCGCAAGTTCACCTATGCGGTACATGGCTACTCCTCGTTTATTTTTTGCATTAACCTTTCACTGTACTCACCATGCAAAAAATCAGTATTCATTCCCGTCTGGCGCAGTTTTAGCTCGATGAGCGCCAACCGACGACTGATTTCGGAGTACCGCGGGTCATTCTTATGAATGCCTTTAAGCAGATCGGCAAGCTCGACGGCTTCATTGCGTTGCTGAAGTTCAGGCGGTAAACAACCTGCGTTTTTCAGTAAGCGATAACCGGCCCGTAATTCAGGTGGAATATGTGAATCATCGTCCAGAATCAGCGGCTCACCGCTGCCGGGAAGATTTTCGAACTCGCCTTTGTTTTGGGCATCGCAAATATGGCGTTCAGCCCACTGATCGAGCAACCACATAATGAACTCCAGGGGATGAGCAGAAAAGATACAGACATTGTAGATAAGTGGAGATTCTGCGGATATAAAAAAACCCGCCGAGGCGGGTTTTTTTACGTTACTACAGATTACTCTGCAGCAGCTTCTGCTTTCTCTGAACGATCAACCAGCTCGATGTAAGCCATCGGCGCGTTGTCGCCTGCACGGAAGCCACACTTCAGAATGCGAGTGTAACCACCGGCACGGCTCGCGAAACGCGGGCCCAGTTCGTTAAACAGTTTTGCCACGATCTCGTTATCACGAGTACGGGCGAATGCCAGACGACGATTAGCAACGCTGTCAGTCTTGGCAAGAGTAATCAGCGGCTCAACTACGCGACGCAGCTCTTTCGCTTTAGGCAGGGTCGTCTTGATGATTTCATGACGAACCAGTGAACCTGCCATGTTGCGGAACATAGCCTGGCGATGGCTGCTGTTGCGGTTCAGTTGACGACCACTCTTACGATGGCGCATGACCTTATCCTTCTCAGTAAAACCTTAACCTGTGATCCGGTTACTCGTCAGCAATGCTTGCCGGTGGCCAGTTTTCCAGGCGCATGCCCAGAGACAGACCACGTGAAGCCAGCACGTCTTTAATCTCGGTAAGAGATTTTTTACCCAGGTTCGGCGTTTTCAGCAACTCAACCTCGGTACGCTGTACCAGATCACCGATATAGTGGATAGCTTCTGCCTTGAGGCAGTTAGCAGAGCGGACAGTCAATTCCAGATCGTCAACAGGGCGCAGCAGGATCGGATCGAATTCTGGTTTCTCTTCTTTCACTTCCGGCTGACGTACATCACGTAAGTCAACGAAAGCTTCCAGTTGTTCTGCCAGGATGGTTGCCGCACGACGAATCGCCTCTTCAGGATCGATTGTGCCATTGGTTTCCATTTCGATGACCAGCTTGTCCAGGTCGGTACGCTGTTCTACACGCGCTGCTTCAACATTGTAGGCAATACGCTCTACAGGGCTGTAGCATGCGTCGACCAGCAGACGGCCGATTGGGCGCTCATCTTCTTCCGAATGAATTCGGGCAGAAGCCGGCACATAACCACGACCGCGCTGAACTTTGATACGCATGCTAATAGCTGCGTTCTCATCGGTCAGGTGGCAGATCACGTGCTGCGGCTTGACGATTTCAACATCACCGTCGTGGGTGATGTCGGCTGCAGTCACAGGGCCAATGCCAGATTTATTCAGAGTAAGAATAACTTCATCTTTACCCTGAACTCTCACCGCCAGCCCTTTCAGGTTGAGCAGGATTTCAAGGATATCTTCCTGAACGCCTTCTTTGGTGCTGTACTCATGAAGTACACCATCAATCTCAACCTCGGTCACCGCGCAACCCGGCATCGATGAGAGCAGAATACGGCGCAGTGCGTTACCCAGAGTATGGCCAAAGCCACGCTCTAAAGGCTCAAGGGTCACCTTGGCGTGCGTCGAACTCACTTGCTCGATATCTACCAGGCGCGGTTTTAGAAACTCTGTCACAGAACCCTGCATTGTGTCCTCTCTTTGGTACTAAGCTTTACTTGGAGTAAAGCTCGACGATCAGGTGTTCGTTAATGTCCGCAGACAGATCAGAACGTTCTGGCTGACGCTTGAACGTACCTTCCATCTTGCCAGCATCAACTTCCAGCCAGGTTGGCTTTTCACGCTGCTCAGCCAGCTCCAGAGCGGCTTTCACGCGAGATTGCTTTTTCGCTTTCTCACGAATGCTAACAACGTCATTCGCTTTAACCTGATAAGAAGCGATGTTAACAACACGACCGTTTACCATGATTGCTTTATGGCTAACCAGCTGGCGTGATTCAGCACGAGTCGCGCCGAAGCCCATACGGTATACAACGTTGTCCAGACGACCTTCCAGCAGAGCCAGCAGGTTTTCACCTGTGTTGCCTTTCAGACGTGCTGCTTCTTTATAGTAGTTACGGAACTGACGCTCCAGCACACCGTAGATACGGCGAACTTTTTGCTTTTCACGCAACTGCACACCATAGTCAGACAGACGCGGTTTACGCGCACCGTGCTGGCCAGGAGCTTGTTCAATTTTACACTTGGTATCGATCGCGCGAACGCCAGACTTAAGGAATAAGTCGGTGCCCTCACGACGGCTCAGCTTGAGCTTAGGACCCAAATATCTTGCCATTTTCTATCTCCAACTAACCTAAAAAACGAGCGTTATACGCGACGTTTTTTCGGCGGACGACAACCGTTATGAGGGATCGGAGTCACATCAGTAATATTCGTGATGCGGAAACCAGCGGCGTTCAGAGCGCGAACAGTAGATTCACGACCCGGACCCGGACCTTTAACCATAACTTCCAGATTCTTGATGCCGTATTCTTTTACGGCTTCAGCGCAACGCTCTGCTGCAACCTGAGCTGCGAACGGAGTGGATTTGCGAGAACCACGGAAACCGGAACCACCGGCTGTTGCCCAACCCAATGCGTTACCCTGACGATCAGTAATAGTAACGATGGTGTTGTTGAAAGAAGCATGGATATGAGCCACGCCGTCAGAGACTTGTTTTCTTACACGTTTACGTGCACGAACTGGTGCCTTTGCCATTATTCAATCACCCCGATTATTTCTTGATCGGTTTGCGCGGACCCTTACGGGTACGTGCGTTGGTCTTAGTACGCTGACCGCGCACTGGCAGACCACGACGATGACGCAAACCGCGATAGCAACCAAGATCCATCAGGCGCTTGATGCTCATGCTGATTTCACGGCGCAGATCACCTTCAACGACAAATTTGGCAACTTCGTCACGCAGCGTGTCGATTTGTTCTTCAGACAGCTCACTGATCTTAACATCTTCAGCGATACCCGCTGCAGCCAGAATGGCTTTAGAACGGGTCTTGCCGACGCCATAGATCGAAGTTAATGCGATCACAGCATGTTTCTGATCAGGAATGTTAATGCCTGCTATACGGGCCACTATGCACTCCTACTATTTAATATGTACGCACCATGCTGAAAAGCCCGTTTTCAGGATACTCAAATGGAAACGTACAGACATACAAAAGATTGGCTGGCTAATCTAGCCAGCTCAACCCAACTTTGCAAGAAAAATATGCGAAATAATCAGCCTTGGCGCTGTTTATGCTTCGGCTCGGCACTGCAAATCACACGGATGACACCATCACGCTTAACGATTTTGCAGTTACGGCATAATTTCTTGACGGAAGCACGAACTTTCATTTTTACTCTCCGTAACTTCTCAGGCGACCAGTTAGCGGCCGTAGCCTTTCAGGTTCGCCTTCTTCAATGCAGACTCATACTGACTGGACATCATCAGAGTTTGCACTTGAGCCATAAAGTCCATAATCACGACCACAACGATAAGCAGTGAGGTCCCACCGAAGTAGAACGGTACTTTCATTGCATCACGCATGAACTCCGGGATCAGGCAGATAAAAGTAATATAAAGCGCACCAACCAAAGTCAGGCGAGTCATTACTTTATCGATATACTTCGCCGTTTGCTCTCCCGGACGAATTCCTGGTACAAATGCACCGGACTTCTTCAGGTTATCTGCTGTTTCACGCGGGTTGAAGACCAACGCCGTGTAGAAGAAACAGAAGAAGATGATCGCAGACGCATAGAGTAACACATAAAGTGGTTGCCCAGGCTGCAAATACAGCGAAATTGTTGTCAGCCAGTTCCAACCAGTACCGCCCCCGAACCATGACGCGATGGTTGCCGGGAACAGAATAATACTGGAAGCGAAGATAGCCGGGATAACCCCCGCCATATTCACTTTCAGCGGTAAATGTGTGCTCTGTGCAGCATAGACACGACGACCCTGCTGACGTTTAGCGTAGTTCACCACAATGCGGCGTTGACCACGTTCAACGAAGACAACAAAGAACGTCACTGCAAATACTAATACTGCAACCAACAGCAACAGGAGGAAGTGCAGGTCGCCTTGACGCGCTTGCTCGATAGTATGGGCGATGGCCGGCGGGAGACCCGCAACGATACCGGCGAAGATAATGATTGAGATACCGTTACCGATACCGCGTTCAGTAATCTGTTCGCCGAGCCACATCAGGAACATGGTCCCTGTGACCAGACTTACAACAGCGGTGAAATAGAATGCAAAGCCCGGGTTTAAAACCAGGCCCTGCATACCAGGCATATTCGGAAGACCGGTAGCAATACCGATCGACTGGAATATTGCCAGCACCAGAGTGCCGTAACGGGTGTACTGGCTAATCTTACGACGTCCAGACTCCCCTTCTTTCTTCAACTCTGCCAGGGCCGGATGAACGACCGTCAGCAGCTGGATAATAATCGATGCCGAAATGTACGGCATAATACCCAGTGCGAAAATAGAAGCACGGCTGAGAGCACCACCAGAGAACATGTTGAACATTTCAATGATGGTGCCTCGCTGTTGCTCAAGCAGTTTGGCAAGTACAGCGGCATCAATACCAGGGATCGGAATAAAAGAGCCAATACGGAACACAATCAGCGCGCCGATAACAAACAGCAGTCTGCGTTTCAGCTCGCCAAATCCACCTTTGGCACTTTGAAAATCTAATCCCGGTTGCTTAGCCATCTGCTACTTATTCCTCAATTTTACCGCCAGCAGCTTCGATAGCAGCACGAGCACCTTTAGTAACACGCAGGCCACGAACAGTTACCGGAGTAGAAACTTCACCAGCCAGGATCACTTTCGCGAACTCGATCTGGATACCGATAATGTTAGCCGCTTTCAGCGTATTCAGGTCTACAACGCCGCCTTCAACTTTCGCCAGGTCAGACAGACGGATTTCCGCTGTGATCGCTGCTTTGCGAGAGGTGAAGCCGAACTTCGGCAGACGACGGTACAGTGGCATCTGGCCACCCTCGAAACCGCGACGTACGCCACCGCCAGAACGAGAGTTCTGACCTTTGTGACCACGACCACCGGTTTTGCCGAGGCCAGAACCGATACCACGACCCAGGCGTTTACCCGCCTTTTTAGAGCCTTCGGCCGGAGACAGAGTATTTAAACGCATCTCTTACTCCTCAACTTTAACCATGAAGTAAACCGCGTTGACCATACCACGAACAGCAGGAGTATCCTCGCGCTCAACGGTATGACCAATACGACGCAGACCCAGGCCAAGCAGCGTTGCCTTGTGTTTCGGCAGACGACCGATTGCACTGCGGGTTTGAGTGATTTTAATAGTCTTTGCCATGGTCAATTACCCCAGAATTTCTTCAACGGATTTACCACGCTTGGCAGCGACCATTTCTGGAGAATTCATATTTTCCAGGCCATCAATAGTTGCACGAACCACGTTGATCGGGTTGGTGGAACCATATGCTTTAGCCAGAACGTTATGAACTCCAGCAACTTCCAGAACGGCGCGCATTGCACCACCGGCGATGATACCGGTACCTTCGGAAGCTGGCTGCATGAATACACGAGAACCCGTGTGAACACCTTTAACTGGGTGTTGCAGGGTACCGTTGTTCAGCGCGACGTTAATCATATTGCGACGGGCTTTTTCCATCGCTTTCTGGATCGCTGCTGGAACTTCACGCGCTTTACCGTAACCAAAACCAACGCGACCGTTACCATCACCCACTACAGTCAGAGCTGTGAAGGAGAAAATACGACCACCTTTAACGGTTTTAGATACGCGGTTTACCGCGATCAGCTTTTCCTGCAGTTCGCCAGCCTGTTTTTCGATGTGAGCCATCTTACACCTCTACCTTAGAACTGAAGGCCAGCTTCACGGGCAGCATCTGCCAGTGCCTGGACACGACCATGATATTGGAACCCGGAACGGTCAAAGGAAACATTGCTGATGCCTTTTTCCAGAGCGCGTTCAGCGACAGCTTTACCTACAGCTGCTGCGGCGTCTTTGTTACCGGTATACTTCAATTGTTCTGAGATAGCTTTTTCTACAGTAGAAGCAGCTACCAGAACTTCAGAACCGTTCGGTGCAATTACCTGTGCGTAAATATGACGCGGGGTACGATGTACCACCAGGCGAGTTGCACCCAGCTCTTTGAGCTTGCGGCGTGCGCGGGTCGCACGACGGATACGAGCAGATTTCTTATCCATAGTGTTACCTTACTTCTTCTTAGCCTCTTTGGTACGCACGACTTCGTCGGCGTAACGAACACCCTTGCCTTTATAAGGCTCAGGACGACGGTAGGCGCGCAGATCTGCTGCAACCTGACCGATCAGCTGTTTATCAGCGCCTTTCAGCACGATTTCAGTCTGAGTCGGGCATTCTGCAGTGATACCGGCCGGCAGCGGATGCTCAACAGGGTGTGAGAAGCCCAGAGACAGGCCTACTGCATTCCCTTTGATAGCTGCACGATAACCTACACCAACCAGCTGAAGCTTTTTAGTGAAGCCTTCGGTAACACCAACAACCATTGAGTTCAGCAGGGCACGCGCGGTACCAGCCTGAGCCCATCCATCCACGAAACCATCACGTGGACCGAAGGTCAGAGCGTTATCTGCATGTTTAACTTCAACAGCATTGTTGAGGGTACGAGTCAGCTCGCCGTTTTTACCTTTGATCGTAATAACCTGACCGTCGATTTTTACATCAACGCCGGCAGGAATAACGACCGGTGCTTTAGCAACACGAGACATTCTTTCCTCCGATTAGGCTACGTAGCAGATAATTTCGCCACCAAGACCAGCCTGGCGCGCTGCACGATCAGTCATAACACCTTTAGAGGTAGAAACAACTGCGATACCAAGACCAGCCATTACTTTTGGCAGCTCATCTTTTTTCTTATAGATGCGCAGGCCTGGGCGGCTGACACGCTGAATGCTTTCTACAACAGCTTTACCCTGGAAATACTTGAGAGTAAGTTCCAGTTCCGGCTTGGTGTCGCCTTCAACTTTAAAATCTTCGATAAAACCTTCTTCCTTCAGCACGTTGGCAATTGCCACTTTCAGCTTGGCGGAAGGCATGGTGACCGCAACTTTGTTCGCGGCCTGACCGTTACGGATACGGGTCAGCATATCCGCGATCGGATCTTGCATGCTCATCTGTCTTTACTCCCGTGATTCAATTGGTAATTACCAGCTAGCCTTTTTCAAGCCTGGTACTTCACCGCGCATGGCGGCTTCACGCAGTTTGATACGGCTCAACCCAAACTTGCCCACATAACCATGTGGACGACCTGTTTGACGACAGCGGTTACGCTGACGAGACGGGCTGGAATCACGCGGCAGAGACTGCAGCTTGAGAACCGCATTCCAACGATCTTCGTCGGAAGCGTTCACATCAGAAATGATCGCTTTCAGTTCAGCGCGTTTAGCGAAGAATTTATCAGCTAAAGCTACGCGCTTTACTTCGCGTGCTTTCATTGATTGCTTAGCCATTCAGTAACCCTACCTTACTTGCGGAACGGGAAGTCAAAGGCAGCCAGCAGAGCACGGCCTTCTTCATCAGATTTCGCAGTAGTGGTAATGGTAATATCCAAACCACGCACGCGGTCGACTTTATCGTAGTCGATTTCTGGGAAGATGATCTGCTCACGGACACCCATGCTGTAGTTACCACGACCGTCGAAAGACTTAGCGGACAAGCCACGGAAGTCACGGATACGTGGAACAGCAATAGTGATCAGGCGCTCAAGGAACTCCCACATGCGTTCGCCACGCAGAGTTACTTTACAGCCGATCGGATAGCCCTGACGGATTTTGAAGCCTGCAACAGATTTGCGTGCTTTGGTGATCAGCGGTTTTTGACCGGAGATTGCTGTCAGGTCAGCTGCTGCGTTATCCAGCAGTTTCTTGTCAGCGATCGCTTCACCAACACCCATGTTCAGGGTGATCTTCTCGACCCGAGGGACTTGCATGACAGAATTGTAGTTAAACTCAGTCATGAGTTTGTTAACTACTTCGTCTTTGTAGTAATCATGCAGTTTCGCCATCGTACTACTCCAAATTACTTGATAGTTTCGCTGTTAGACTTGAAGAAACGGACTTTTTTACCGTCTTCGAATCTAAAGCCTACACGGTCAGCCTTACCGGTAGCCGCATTGAAGATTGCAACGTTAGAAACCTGAATAGCAGCTTCTTTTTCAACGATGCCGCCTGGTTGGTTCAGGGCCGGAACCGGCTTCTGATGTTTCTTAACCAGGTTGATACCTTCAACGACGAGTTTGCCGGAAGACAGAACATTTTTTACTTTACCGCGTTTACCTTTATCTTTACCGGTTAACACGATAACTTCGTCATCACGACGGATTTTCGCTGCCATGATTCGCTCCTTAGAGTACTTCTGGTGCCAGAGAGATAATTTTCATGAACTTCTCAGTACGAAGTTCACGAGTTACCGGCCCAAAGATACGCGTGCCGATAGGCTGCTCGCTGTTATTGTTTAAAATAACGCATGCATTACCATCGAAGCGAATGACAGAACCGTCAGGGCGACGAACACCCTTCTTGGTGCGCACCACTACCGCCTTCAGCACATCACCTTTTTTGACCTTACCACGTGGAATTGCTTCCTTGATGGTGATCTTGATGATGTCGCCTACGCCTGCGTAGCGACGGTGCGAGCCACCCAGAACCTTGATACACATTACGCGACGTGCACCGGAGTTGTCGGCGACGTTCAGCATAGTCTGTTCTTGGATCATTTTAGTGCTCCGCTAATGTCAACTACTACCTGAGACTCTAAAATCAGAGCCGTTAAAAAGCCCCATATCGAGGGCGCGGCATTATAACACCGCTTCTGCAATATGGGTAGAAAAAATAAACGGCTCATCGCTGAGCCGTTTATTCGTATTGAGAATGCGTACTCTATTACAGAACCGCTTTCTCTACAACGCGAACCAGCGTCCAGGACTTAGTCTTGGACAGTGGACGGCATTCACGGATTTCAACCTTGTCGCCGATACCACATTCGTTGTTCTCGTCATGTACGTGCAGTTTGGTCGTACGCTTGATGAATTTACCGTAGATCGGGTGTTTCACAAAACGTTCGATAGCTACAACAATGGATTTCTCCATTTTATCGCTAACAACACGACCTTGCAGAGTACGGATTTTATCGGTCATTACGCACCCGCCTTCTGAGTCAGTAAAGTCTTAACGCGCGCAACATTGCGACGCACTTGCTTCAGCAGGTGAGTCTGTTGCAGCTGGCCACTTGCAGCCTGCATACGCAGGTTGAACTGCTCACGCAGCAGGTTCAGCAGCTCAGCGTTCAGCTCTTCAACGCTTTTTTCACGCAGCTCTTTTGCTTTCATTACATCACCGTCTTAGTTACAAAGGTGGTTTTGATAGGCAGTTTCGCTGCTGCCAGGCCGAAGGCTTCACGGGCCAGCTCTTCCGGAACACCGTCCATTTCATAAAGGACTTTGCCCGGTTGGATCAAGGCAACCCAGTACTCCACGTTACCTTTACCTTTACCCATACGAACTTCCAGTGGCTTCTCGGTGATCGGTTTGTCCGGGAATACACGGATCCAGATCTTACCTTGACGCTTAACTGCACGGGTCATTGCACGACGTGCTGCTTCGATCTGACGTGCAGTCAGACGACCACGGCCAACAGCTTTCAGACCGAAAGTGCCGAAGCTAACATCCGTACCCTGCGCCAGACCACGGTTGCGGCCTTTGTGCACTTTACGGAATTTTGTACGCTTTGGTTGTAACATCAGCGACGCTCCTTATTTACGGCCTTTACGCTGCTGCTTTTTAGGTTGAGCAGCCGGTTTTTCCGGTTGTTCAACAGCAGCCATACCACCCAGGATCTCACCTTTGAAGATCCATACCTTAACGCCGATTACACCGTAAGTGGTGTGCGCTTCAGAGGTGTTGTAGTCGATGTCAGCACGCAGAGTGTGCAGCGGTACGCGACCTTCGCGGTACCATTCGGTACGTGCGATTTCCGCGCCGCCCAGACGGCCGCTAACTTCAACTTTGATACCTTTAGCGCCCAGACGCATTGCGTTCTGTACAGCACGCTTCATAGCACGACGGAACATAACACGACGTTCCAGCTGAGAAGTGATGCTGTCAGCAACCAATTTAGCGTCCAGTTCAGGCTTACGAACTTCAGCGATATTGATCTGTGCAGGAACGCCAGCGATATCCGCTACGACCTTGCGCAGTTTTTCTACGTCTTCGCCTTTCTTACCGATAACGATGCCAGGACGAGCAGTGTGAATAGTCACACGGATGCTCTTAGCTGGACGCTCGATAACGATACGAGATACAGACGCTTTAGCCAGTTCCTTAGTCAGGTACTGACGTACTTTAAAATCGCTGTCCAGGTTGTCAGCGAATTCTTTGGTGTTCGCAAACCAGGTAGAGTTCCATGGTTTTACAATACCCAGGCGAATACCATTAGGATGTACTTTCTGACCCATTGCTAGTCTCCAGAGTCTCAGCGATCGGACACAACCACAGTAATGTGGCTGGTGCGCTTCAGGATGCGATCTGCACGACCTTTCGCACGCGGCATAATGCGCTTCATGCTTGGGCCTTCATCTACGAAAATTTTCGCGACTTTCAGATCGTCGATGTCAGCGCCATCGTTGTGTTCAGCGTTAGCAATGGCAGATTCCAGTACTTTCTTGACCAATACCGCAGCTTTCTTGTTGGTATAGGTCAGGATGTCCAGGGCCTGCGACACTTTCTTACCGCGAATCAGGTCAGCAACAAGGCGAACCTTCTGTGCAGAAGAACGAGCATGGCGATGTTGAGCTAAAGTTTCCATCTCTTCCTCCTACCTTATTTCTTCTTCGCTTTTTTATCAGCAGCGTGGCCGCGATAAGTACGAGTCGGTGCGAATTCACCCAGTTTGTGACCAACCATTTCGTCGGTAACAAAGACTGGAACGTGCTGACGACCATTATGGACAGCGATGGTCAAACCGATCATGTTAGGAAAGATCGTTGAACGACGGGACCAAGTGCGCAGGGGCTTCTTGTCTCCGCTTTCCACCGCTTTCTCTACCTTCTTCAGCAAGTGCAGGTCAATAAAAGGACCTTTCTTGAGAGAACGTGGCATGGCTTATCCTCTAAAATTATTTGCTACGGCGACGTACGATAAATTTATCAGTACGCTTGTTGCTGCGGGTCTTCTTACCTTTGGTCTGAACGCCCCACGGAGTTACCGGGTGCTTACCAAAGTTACGACCTTCACCACCACCATGTGGGTGATCGACTGGGTTCATCGCAGTACCGCGAACGGTAGGACGAACACCACGCCAGCGTGCAGCACCAGCTTTACCCAGAACGCGCAGCATATGCTCAGCATTGCCAACTTCGCCCAGAGTAGCGCGGCAGTCTGCTTCGACTTTACGCATTTCACCAGAACGCAGACGCAGGGTGACATAAGCACCGTCACGCGCAACGATCTGAACGTAAGTACCCGCGGAACGCGCCAGCTGACCGCCTTTACCTGGTTTCATTTCTACGTTATGAACGGTAGAACCAACCGGGATATTGCGCATCGGCAGGGTGTTGCCTGCTTTGATTGCAGCATCAACGCCAGACTGAATCTGGTCGCCAGCTTTCAGGCCTTTAGGGGCCAGGATGTAACGGCGTTCGCCATCTTTGTACAGAACCAGCGCGATGTTCGCGGAACGGTTCGGATCGTACTCAAGACGCTCAACAACTGCTGGGATACCGTCTTTGTTGCGTTTGAAGTCAACAATACGATAAGCCTGCTTGTGGCCACCACCGATGTGACGAGTGGTGATACGGCCATTGTTGTTACGACCACCGGATTTGCTGTTTTTTTCCAGCAACGGAGCAAAAGGTTTGCCCTTGTGCAGCTCAGGGTTAACCACTTTAACTACGTGGCGACGACCCGGAGATGTCGGTTTACATTTAACAACTGCCATTGTATTACTCCTCCGACTTACTCAGCGCCGCCAACGAAGTCCAGGTTCTGGCCTTCTTTCAGGGTGACGTAAGCTTTTTTCCAGTCGCTACGACGACCGATACGCTGTCCGTGACGTTTAACTTTCCCTTTAACTACCAGGGTGTTAACGACTTCGACTTCGACTTCAAACAGTTTCTGCACAGCAGCTTTGATCTCTGCTTTGGTCGCGTCTTTAGCAACTTTGAGAACGATGGTGTTTGTTTTTTCCATCGCAGTAGACGCTTTTTCAGAAACGTGCGGTGCGCGCAGCACCTTCAGCAGACGTTCTTCACGAATCATGCCAGCATCTCCTCAACTTGCTTAACAGCATCAGCAGTCATTACGACTTTGTCGAAGGCGATCAGGCTAACCGGGTCGATACCAGTCGCGTCGCGTACGTCAACCTTGTGCAGGTTACGCGCGGCCAGGAACAGGTTCTCGTCCAGCTCACCGGTGATGATCAGCACATCTTCCAGAGCCATGTCTTTCAGTTTCTGTGCCAGCAGCTTAGTTTTAGGCGCTTCAACAGAGAACTTCTCGACAACGATCAGACGATCCTGACGTACCAGTTCGGACAGAATGCTTTTCAGCGCGCCGCGGTACATCTTTTTGTTAACTTTTTGACTGTGGTCCTGTGGACGCGCAGCGAAGGTCACGCCACCTGAACGCCAGATCGGGCTCTTGATAGAACCTGAACGCGCACGGCCGGTACCTTTCTGGCGCCATGGCTTTTTGCCTGAACCAGTTACTTCAGCACGAGTCTTCTGAGCACGAGTACCCTGACGAGCACCAGCTGCATAAGCAACAACAACCTGGTGAACCAGCGCTTCGTTGAAATCACGACCGAAGGTAGTTTCGGAAACAGTCAGCGCGCTCTGCGCGTCTTTCAATACTAATTCCATTGCTATCCCCTTACGCCTTCACAGCTGGTTTAACGATCAGGTCGCTACCGGTTGCACCCGGGACCGCACCTTTAACCAGCAGCAGGTTGCGCTCAGCGTCAACACGTACTACGTCCAGGCTCTGAACGGTTACACGTTCGTTGCCCAGCTGACCTGCCATTTTCTTGCCTTTGAACACTTTGCCCGGAGTCTGGTTCTGACCGATAGAACCCGGAACGCGGTGAGACAAGGAGTTACCGTGAGTAGCGTCCTGGGTACGGAAGTTCCAGCGCTTAACGGTACCAGCAAAACCTTTACCTTTAGAGGTACCGGTTACGTCAACTTTTTTAACGTCAGCAAACAGCTCAACGCTAATGTCCTGACCTACGGTGAACTCTTCGCCTTCAGCAAGACGGAATTCCCACAGACCACGGCCAGCTTCAACGCCAGCTTTAGCGAAGTGACCCGCTTCTGGTTTGGTTACACGGTTAGCTTTTTTAGCACCAGTGGTAACCTGAATAGCGCGGTAGCCATCGTTAGCCAGATCTTTAACCTGAGTAACGCGGTTTGCTTCAACTTCGATTACGGTTACTGGGATAGAAACGCCATCTTCAGTGAAGATGCGGGTCATACCCACTTTTTTACCGACTAAACCAATCATTGTTTCAACCTCTCAATCGCTCGATGACCTGATTAACCCAGGCTGATCTGCACGTCTACACCGGCAGCCAGATCCAGACGCATCAGAGCATCAACGGTTTTCTCAGTTGGCTCAACGATGTCAACCAGACGCTTGTGAGTGCGGATTTCGTACTGATCACGCGCATCTTTGTTAACGTGCGGAGAGATCAGAACGGTAAAGCGCTCTTTGCGGGTCGGCAGCGGGATCGGACCACGGACTTGCGCACCAGTGCGCTTAGCAGTCTCGACGATTTCCGCGGTTGATTGATCGATCAGACGATGATCAAACGCTTTAAGGCGGATACGGATTCTTTGGTTCTGCATGAGACCAGAGCTCCAATTATTTTATAAACGAAAATGATTACTCCTCAAACCCATTACGATTGATGGGAGAGTGTAACCGTTCTTACGTAGCTCCCCAATTGGAAGCATTGTTGAGTAACAAAGTGAGCTACTCTGGTTCAGATTGAACCCGCCGTCAATTACGACAAGCCCGCGCATTATACGTAAATCTGGGGAAGACGCAAGTGCCGTTTAGAAATTAAGCGCTAAAGACGTACTCTGCGTAAGGCCTCGCATTTTTTTATGCAAAGTATCCCTTCTCAACTCTTTGTCTGAAGCCGCTACGCAATTGCAGTTTTTGCACATTGCCGGACATGCAGATTATTACGAGTATGCGCTCAAACCGTTTTGAGGCTCTCGCTATGCTACTGTCCCTCCCCTTTCTGCTGATCTATTTTGCGTTATCGGCCTTGCTTGTTCGCACCGATATTCGTACGGGGCTTCTTCCCGATAAATTTCTTTGCCCGCTGCTATGGACGGGCCTGCTTTACCAGCTTTGCCTCCATCCTGATTTTTTGCCGAGCGCGGTAGTGGGTGCGATGGCAGGATACGCCGGATTCGCTGTTATCTATTGGGGATATCGGCTCATCTGCCGACGTGAAGGGATGGGATATGGCGACATAAAATATCTGGCGGCGCTGGGGGCATGGCATGGCTGGTGTGTACTGCCAGTACTGGCACTCGTAGCCGCGTTAATGGCTCTGCTCTATCTGGTTGCTTTCTCGTTGTTTACCCCTGATAAGCAGGCATTAAAAAACCCACTGCCTTTTGGGCCATTTCTGGCGGCAGCGGGTTTATGCGTTGGCTGGGAAAGCCTGATTAACTTTCCACTTTGATTTGAGACTGAAGGTAGTTCTGTAGGCCAATTTTGCTAATGAGATCCAGTTCGGTCTCAAGCCAGTCAATGTGCCCTTCTTCATCGGCCAGGATCTGGATCATCATATCGCGGCTGACGTAGTCATGTACGCTGTCCGCATAGGCAATGGCTTCGCGCAGGTCTTTTGCACCCTCCAGCTCCAGCCGGAGATCAGAACGCAGCATCTCTTCGACATCTTCTCCGATGCCCAGTTTTCCGAGATCCTGTAGGTTAGGAATGCCTTCAAGGAATAAAATACGCTCAATGTATTTATCGGCGTGTTTCATTTCATCAATCGACTCATGGTATTCAACATCGTTGAGGCGAGTCAGTCCCCAGTTTTTGAACATTCTTGCATGGAGAAAATACTGATTGATTGCGACAAGCTCATTTCCCAATAATTTATTGAGATAACTTATGATTTTAACATCACCTTTCATTATATAGTCCCTCCGCTTCCACTCATTGAAGCGTAGATCGGGCTACGGGGATGTCAAAAAAAAGATAGGGGCTTACGCGATCTCTTTGAATTCCGGGATCTGCATCAGTTCGTCCTGCATGATCTCACGCGCTGCGCGAACGCATTTACCGCATTGATTTCCCACCGGAACAAACTTGCGAAGCTGCTGGAAAGATTGTGGCTGAAACTGGCGAACGGCCTGACGAATTTTTTTGTCGCTTACACCATTACATAAACAAACGTACATAAAGACTCCCGTTCAAAATATGCGCAAAGTGTAAGTGAGAATGGTTATGATTACAATAGCACAGGCGCCGGAATACGGGGCGGGAGAAGACAAAAAATGCGAATTTTTATGACAGCGACTTTACGGCAGAAAACAAAAAAGGACGCCGAAGCGTCCTTTTTATTTCAGGGATAATTAATTAGCCCAGAACTTTAGCAACAACGCCCGCGCCAACAGTACGGCCGCCTTCACGGATTGCGAAACGCAGACCGTCGTCCATCGCGATTGGGTGGATCAGAGTCACAACCATCTTGATGTTGTCGCCTGGCATTACCATCTCTACGCCTTCTGGCAGTTCGATGGTACCGGTCACGTCAGTTGTACGGAAGTAGAACTGT
>NZ_JBLVXX010000057.1:0-25921 GCF_048283985.1 Enterobacter cloacae complex sp. 6730903
GTCGTCATGCATAGAAGGTTTTGAGAACCTAAGTAGTTTTACGTTTTCAACAGAAAAAAAGGTGCACATTTTTGGAACGAAGAAAAACTGAATAAAGAAAAATCAAATTATATCTTTACTTGTCAAGAGTTGATATTTAAGTTGTAACTAATATTTGATTGTAAAGCAAACAACAGAATTTGACTTAAGTCAATATTTAGATTCAGACAAGGCAAGTTTCGCGATATCTTTTTTAAATTTAATCTAATTCTTCTTGAGAATACCTCTCTATGGCTGAAGCAGTTGAAGATAATCTGCAACGTGGACAATGAGCATCATTTGTCACTGGCACAATGTATGGGCGTTTACATTTTTCGCAGGCACCTAGTTCTTCAATTTCTTTCATAGAAGTAAGGATTTCTATTATTTTATTAACTTCCGGTGCGCATACAAAGTATCCCAGATTATGAAGGACACTCATTATTCGGTTGAAGTCAATTTGCCGAAAACTCGCTTCCGGATTTATTGGATCAAAACCAAAATAGTTAACTGCGACATCAATAACAGCAGAAAAGGCTCGGCGGTTATCTGTGCGTTTGCTCCAGCCCCGGATACCTTTTTTGAGTTTTGTTTTTGCACCAGGCTCAAAATCGATATTTTCAGCAACATGATTACCGTACAAAATTCGTATTGTATTTTTATTTGCCCCAAGCGACATAGTTCTTGCTGCTCGCAATAGAGCATTAGCTTTTGTTTGATCGACCTTTGCCATATCAATAATCCTTTAACATAACTTTATTTGTTAAAGTGTTGAACACATCCTGACGGTGACTGGTGAACATAGTGTCATAACGTAATAGTTCCATCAAATCATCACTAACTTTTCCTAACCGGATGTCAGCAGACAATTCATAAGCCCAGGCAAAAACTTTCGTTTTAAGTGAAACACTCTCTTCAATATGCCCTTGTGAGAAAGCAATTGTACGTGGGAAAAGAACGACATCGTTAATTGTTTTTAACGATGAATAACCAATGTCTTTAATAGCATCAGCTGTAGTTGGTTTTAAACCAAAGAAAATACTTACAAACTCTGGTGCGAGCATTGAGATAAAGAACACCTGCATAAAGTAGTCATTCTGTATATCAACACATTTAGAACGCAACTCATGAATCTTCTTGGGATTATAGATATCCACTGTACCATTCAGAAAAGTCACTTTTTCACCGGCATCGTAAATACCATAGTCAATATCATTTGTATCATATTCACGAATTACATTGGAATCACCGTCCAAGACCGCAGAAAAAAACCTCTCCCATGTAATTTCCTTTCCGAGTGTACGCGGAACCAAAAAACTACCTGGACGTGTTTCCACTTCAAAAGCTAAATCAGCGGCTGTACTAAATCCTTTCCCAAATAGGCGACGCTGGAGAAGAGGAGTCCCAGTTTGATATGCAGAAGATCCATGCACAGGCAATAACATTAAAAATGCACGGTAACTACGAATAAGCGAAATCTCAGTGCGGAAAAGTTTACCGAGTAAGCTACGAGTTAAATTATCAGATTCTGACATGTGCTGATTGTCCTTGCGCCATTACAATTGTTCAAATCTTCAACATGGATTTTTTGTTAGGTGTTCGGTAGGGTGAAAAGTAACTTTTAGTATTTTCTTAAGGCTTGAATAAGCCTTAAATCTATCCCTTCAACCACACCGCTTACTTGTAACACTTTTTAACCAAACTAACCAGAATTTTATCAAAAATTCCTGCGCATGCTAACGAAATGTGAAGCGATTAAAAAAAAACCTAAATCCAGCCCCTCCCAACGTTGGATTAGAATAACGACGTCTTTCACTGACCGTCATAAACTGACATTTTTACTTTTCATCAACCTCATGCTTACATAGGATCACTAAACAAAGAAAAGTGACCCTATGAATGCCTCACATAGGGTCACTTATGTTTGAAAAGTGACCCTATGTAATGTCGTCATAGGGTCACTTTTTATAAAAGTGTCACTATGGACAAAGTTCCATAGGGTCATTTTTTTTGGAAAAGTGGCACTAGATATATGTATAACTTTAATAGAGCAATGCACATTATCAAAAGCAATAATCCACAATGGTCATTCTGTCAAAAGTAACTTTAGGGGGTAGCGATGGAAGTGAGGCTAAACTCGCTGTTACTGTTTCTGAAGGCCCCTCCCGAATGGGGGAAACAGCGAGTGCATTACATCTGTTCAATTCCCTCATCAAAGAGCATTCAAAAATCTTCTGTTCGTGAAAAAAAACGGAAATTTCCTCCGGTATAGTAATTTCACATCAGGAGGCGTCATGAGTAATTCAAATCTTATAAGTTCTATAGAGCTAACACGTAAAAATTTACGTGCTCAGATTGAAGGTTTGCGTGTTGAGGCTGAAGATCTCATTACAAAATACTGGATCAAGTGGAAGGAACGAAACCACCAAGAGATTAACCTTACCCGACATAGCAAAGTTCCAAAGAGGGAGTACCTGGGTTCTTACGCACCAAAAGTTGAGCTAATTGGTAATGCCAGAAAAGTAACGATCACTTGGCATCAGTTCAGCCCTTATAAAACAAGAGCGCCTAGCCACATGTCAAAACGGGTGCAACCAATGAAAAGTGGAAAATATTCTAAGAACTGTTTTGTAAACCATGCCAGCTGGGAATACGAAATGATTTCTGAAACGGAAGCATTGCTGGAGCCTTACAGAGAAATGCTTGAGCTCTATCATTCAGCATATATCGAACTTGGACGAAAAATCCGTCAATACTCAAAAACTAAGGTGGCACAATGAACGACGCAATTATCACGGACAATGAGCGTATTAACATTGAACCAAAAGATGTAATGGTAAAAGGTTCAAATAAAAAGCAAGGCGTAAACGCTCAAACTTCTACTCAACGTAGACCAGAGCACCAGGGTATGGCCAAAGTTATTATTAACCCCGGCACCCCAGACTTTAACCGGTTTTTAACTGCCAGAAATGGAGCAGTCATCAGAGGTTTTGATGATGTGAGTATCGCTATTTCCTCTCTCTTTAAAACGGTTGATGCAGTTAAACATCCTGACCTTGTTCAGGCTATTCAGGATTGGTTCAACGAGCTGCATGAAGAAAACAATAAGATGAAAGAAAATCTTGTTGCTTATATTAAGTCAATTGAGTTCGACAAGAATGACTCATTCATGTCATCAACTCAGTTTGTACCTTTCAGTTTTGAACCAGTACAACTCAACTTCAATAACCACAACACCATGAGGTTTTACAAGTACATCTTCGAGATGAACCAGCTCATGAACACAATGTATGAGTACAACTCATTGGGTTTACTGGCTGTAAGCGACTATCCGGTTATGTCTCACAACATTATAAAGAGTATTAATTTATATGTTGAGAATGTGAAAAAGACTCTGAATGTTTCTCGCCGTAAGGATGGGCCATACAGTCCAGCAGAGTTCATCACCAAAGTAATGCAATATAAAAGTGTGCAGGCATACATTGCAGCCGAAATGTCAGGCAAACGTCGATAAGGTATGATGATGAATTTCAGGGCGCTGTATTTATGTATTAAACGGATTTTGGGGATATTCTCATCTCAGGAGAATGATGCAACCTCTGTAATGATTGAGGATATATCAAGCCTCTCTCCTTTTGCGCAGATTCTAGGAGATCAGAAGTACACTGTTCCTGATCATCCAAATCCAGAAGTCCTGAAATTCATCGAGTATCCAACTCGTCCGACGGGCATACAGACATTTAATGAACAGTCAATCCTGTCTCTGTATCGGGAAAAGCTGCACTCAATTTCAATGATGTTAGCTATCAGCGATAGCGACATCAGGGACGATGCATATACATTTACTAATTTAGTTTTAAAGCCCTTGGTTGAATATGTTCGCTGGATACATCTTTTGCCAGCTTCCGAAAATCATCATCATAATGGTATTGGTGGGTTACTTTCTCACAGCCTGGAAGTGGCCATACTCTCTTTAAAAAATGCGCATCACTCAGAACTGAGACCAATCGGATATCAAGATGAAGAAGTAGTCCGTAGAAAAGTATATCTCTATGCTGCGTTTATCTGTGGTTTAGTCCATGATGCCGGAAAGGTTTACGATCTCGACATTGTAAGCCTGAATTTAGCTAGTCCGATCATTTGGACGCCAAGCTCACAAAGTCTTCTTGACTGGGCACGTGAAAATGACGTGGTTGAATACGAAATCCACTGGCGAAAGCGTATTCATAATCAACATAATATCTGGTCCAGCGTTTTCCTTGAGCGAATCCTAAACCCGGTATGTCTTGCATTTTTGGATCGGGTAAATAAAGAACGTGTTTATTCAAAAATGATCACCGCCCTAAACGTTTATACTGATGGGAATGACTTTTTGTCTAAATGCGTGAGGACCGCTGATTTCTATTCTACTGGTACAGACCTTAATGTTTTACGTGACCCTATCATGGGTCTGCGTTCTAATGATGCAGCAGCAAGGGCCATTAGTACCATCAAGCACAACTTTACCAGTATCAATATCAACAATTACAATGCTAAGCCTATGCACATCATTATCGTAAATGGTGAGGTATACCTTAACGAGAACGCATTCCTTGATTTTGTTCTCAATGATTTCGAATTACATAAATATAACTTCCCTCAGGGAGAGGCTGGTAAGACCGTATTGGTAGAATCCCTAGTTCAACGTGGTTACGTCGAGCCCTATGATGATGAGCGTGTCGTTCACTACTTCATTCCGGGTATCTATTCGGAAAACGAAATATCAAACATCTTTAGAAATGGGATAGGGAAACTAGAATTCTATAACCTTCTTAAGCTAAGGTGGATTGGTTTAATCTTTGATTCCTATAAAATCCCTGACTCAGTGCCGGGTCTTTTTAGCGTTAATGCCAATAAAGACTTTATTTACATTGACGAGCAAAAAACAGTTACTGAATACAGAAGACCAGTGCCCGGTCGGGACGTTATAACTAAAATTACTGATACTGTTGAGACGGCTGTTCTTAAGGTTAATGATTTAGGCCGCTCCTCTGCCTCTATTGATGTTGATATACATTCTAAGAAAAATGAAGGCTCATCCGACGATTTTGAGAAGAAAGCCGAAAGTGATAATGAAATTGATAATGACACGCAGATAGTTAAATCTGAGGGTGAGGAAGCAGCTGATCCTGTCATTCCTGATATAGAAGAAAGTGAAGATGAATCGGCAAAGGACACGGAATCCCATGTCCTGGTCAACCAACTTCATGAACTCCTTTTAAGCGCTCCACTTTCCAATGACTATATAGTGTGTGTTGATGCTGTCCCCTACCTCAACATAGATACCACTATGGCATTGCTGCCGGGATTAGATGAAAAAGCATTCAGTGAAGAGCCCTATTTCCAACTGACATTCAGAGAAGGCTCTCTCGATGGAATGTGGATAGTAAGGGACATTGACGATCTGCGTTTAGTCCAGCTCGGCGATAACTGCGCCGGGTTCCAGCTCACCTATCATGAGCCAAGAAGGCCAACAACTTTAAAGTCACTTTTCAATACTTCTATGTATCAGGCATTAGTGATTAATGATGAGTCTTCTGTTGAAAACTCTGCCCCACGTCCAAAGCAAACGCTTGAGCTGCCTCCCCCACGTGTAAATGCAGTCGAAGAACATTCTGGCGACGTGGAATATCATGGAACCGATAGTGCATCCGCGACTGGTCCGCTGAAAACTGAGGCTGTGGAATATGAACATTATCAACATCTTTTTGAGAAAGAAGATGAAGAGCATGAGATCATTGATTATACCGATTTCTCACAGCTTAGTGTTTCTCGGCCAGAAGTCGGTAGTTGTGCAACAAGCTCTTCGGTCCATAATGAAAAGCTTCTCTCCGAGCCGTCAGAATTACCAGAACTTAACCGAGAACAGAACGCTGATCCCCAGGGTACGAATGAACGCTCTATGGATGTTTCTGTAGGACAAGAAAACTCAGAACCAGATACTGAGGGTAACTGCCCACCACCAGCTGAAGTTGTGTATTCCCAGACCGAAGCAGCCGCAACCAGTGTGATGGCAAGTGAAGAGCCCGCCTTACCTCCTGTACTTGAAGAATCAAATGGAGAGCATGCGCCCACAGACGCTAAGGGGCATCATCTTTCGCCAGCACTGGCCAGACTGTTCGCCCCAACAGCACCGGTAGAAAAACAAAATCCCAAGCGCAACCGGAATAAATCATCGGACAAAGCAGAAGTACAAAAACCAGCATCACCTGTTTCTGGTCACAATCTGAACAGTAAAGTCTTTGCATCTACTGAATCAGACCAAAATGGTGAATTCTCGCTTATAAGCGAAGGTGACGTTACAGAGCTTGAATTTGTAGAAATTGCGTTAGTACTGCATCAAATTCTGTCCAAAATGGAGGTGGCGTTTAAAAGAAAGCGCAAAAACAGATTTATGGTAAGTACTCCTAATACTCTCTATCTGACCCAATCTTGCGTGGAAAAATTTGGGTCGCAGTTAGAGGCTCAAGATCTTTTCAATAAGCTTCCTCAGTACCTCGTTAATTCTGGTGCTGTGATCAATACAAAATGCCATGCATTTAACATGCCTACTTTGCTGGCCGCATCAGACCGGGCGAAAGTGGACATTGAACGAATTATCAATAACCTGAAAGAGGCTGGGAACCTATAATGTCAGATTCGAAGAGGACTAACCTCCATGCACAAGAGAATTTTTATCGGCCTATTCTTGAGTATCGTAGTGCCTCAATACTTTTGATTTGTTCGGTTTCTATGCTTTATATGGGACTTTCTTCAGACGGACTGGACATCGCCCCAATAGTTCTGTTCACCTCAATATTGCTTTTTTTGCTGTGCCTTTATCGTTGCAAAACAGCAGCGCCATTTTTGATGGCTCATTGGCGTGTATTCAAGCGACATTTCATGTTCGTTAGTCTTGATTCACTGCGTGTAATTAACAAAAGTAACTTTTTCTCCAATGAGCGAAAGTATCGTCAACTGGTTCAGGATTATCAAAATAAAAATAAGGATATACCCGAGCGAAAGTCCTATTTTTGTGATGGGTTTGAGTGGGGTCCGGAACATGCGGATCGGGCATATCAAATAGCTAACCTCTCCAGTGATAAACGTGAGATCGAGTTGCCATTCGTCTTCAACCCAATTAAGAGACATTTTGACGCAATGGCTCGTAAGATGGGCGGCAGCAATGCAATTTTTGCTGTGGAACGTAGGGAACCCATATTTGTAACTGAAGACAATTGGTTTGGTCATACTCTGATAACCGGAAACGTGGGTACCGGGAAAACGGTGCTACAGCGTTTACTAAGCATTAGCATGCTTCATCTTGGTCATGTTGTTGTTGTCATAGATCCAAAGAACGATGCAGAGTGGCGAGAATCTCTAATGGAAGAGGCTAAGACCCTCGGTCTTCCTTTCTATAAATTTCATCCTGGCCAGCCAGCATCTTCGGTCTGTATTGATGTCTGCAACACCTATACTAATGTTTCTGACCTAACATCTCGTCTTTTGAGCTTGGTGACAGTTCCCGGTGAGGTTAACCCATTCGTTCAGTATGCCAAGGCTCTCGTTTCCAATGTGATTTCCGGGCTTTCTTACATAGAGAAAAAGCCTTCTATTTATCTGATTCACAAGAACATGAAAAGCCACATGTCTATTGTGAATCTTACAGTCAAGGTAATGGAGTCATGTTACGCGAGATATTATGGTTACGATGTCTGGACCGAAAAAGTTAAGTACGTCGCTAACGATACCTTGCCGGTACGTTTCAAGCGTCTCGCTGAATGGTTTACGGCTCATTTCATGAATTACGAGGGGTCCGAACAAATAGACTGGTTAGATACTGTTTCCCAGCTTATTGATTACTCAATGTCCGACCCAGAGCATATGGCTAAAATGACCGCAGGTATTATGCCTGTTTTCGATATGCTCATTGAAAAACCTTTAAATGAGCTTTTATCTCCTAACCCGAACTCAGTATCATCAAGAGAAATTGTAACAAGCGAAGGGATGTTCAGCACTGGCGGGGTGCTATACATTTCGCTTGATGGCCTTTCAAACCCCGATACAGCAGCTGCTATTTCTCAATTAATAATGTCAGATCTGACCTCCTGTGCCGGTAGTCGCTACAACGCTCAAGATGGTGATATGTCAGCTAATTCCAGGATAAGTATTTTTGTTGATGAGGCACACTCAGCCATTAACAACCCTATGATTAACCTTCTGGCGCAGGGTCGTGCAGCGAAAATTGCACTGTTTATTTGCACCCAAACCATCTCCGACTTTATTGCTGCGGCAAGTGTTGAAACTGCCAATCGAATTACGGGGCTCTGCAACAATTATATAAGCTTGCGAGTCAACGATACTCCTACTCAGACGCTTGTTGTAGAGAACTTTGGTAAGAGTGCGATAAGCACAAATATGGTCACTTATACGACCGGTTCAGAAACATCTTTGCCGCATAATAACTTCTCAGGTTCAATCTCAGAAAGAAAGCAGACAACTTTAGAAGAGAGTATTCCAAAGGATCTCTTGGGTCAGGTCCCTATGTTTCACATAGTTGCCAGGCTTCAAGATGGCAGGAAGGTTGTAGGCCAAATCCCTATTGCTGTTGCTGAGAAACAAATGAAGCCAAACACAACTCTGTCGGAAATGCTTTTCAAGAAGGCCGGAAAAGTTACTTTGCGTCAAAATCTCGATATCAAAAATCTTAATAAATTTCTAAGGAAGTTGCATTGATGGATGAAAAAATTGTCCTGACGCGCCAGCAAATTTTAAGCTCTGCACTAAAAGTCAGCAAATGTCGCTCGCTCGTAAAAAGGCGCTTTCAGTCTTTGGGTTTAAAGTACGCAGATTCTCAGGAAGTTCGAGATCGGCTAACTATGATAGAAAAAAACGCGTTTCATCGTTTGGGAAAATTTTGTCAGAGCAACGATATCGATTCCCTATTCTCCATGGCAAATACCCTGTCTGAGCTTTTCCTTTTAAAGGGAGAGTTGATCACGACTGATCCCTTTGGGGACCGTGAAACCAGCTACTGGTCGGTACCACAAGGATCATGCCATGAATGGATTCAATCACTGACCACCAGCGAAGGTCCTGAACGTAAATTCGTTAGTTTCCGTATTTCTTTCGATAACAATGACGTACGGTGTGATCTTGTAAAAAAGAATGCCCGTATGCTTGGTTGTTATCTTTTGCCTTATTTCGTCGATTTAACACGCACGGTGGGCGCATTCATTAATTTGCCAGGTAGTGTCTCTTTTAAACAAGTACAGCGCATCAAACCCCAGATTCATCCAGAAACAACACATAGTCATATAGTTACTATTGAGGACTCTCCCTTTCTTTCTCGGTTAAAATTTAAAATCATTACTGCCATAGATCAGCTTCCTGACCCTAATGGCCTTTATACAAACACCTTTAACAGCATTATTGACCGTGCACTGCTGACTCATCTCAAAACCGAACAGGAAAAAATAGATAGTCCAAGAGTCTGCAAAAATGTGATTTCGGCTTTTGCCGACTCAACTCTTTCTCTGCCGGTGTTTAACATCGGCCTAAACGAGCAGTACAGATACTGGACGCCGTGGGGCATCAACTTTATAGAATTTTCCCGCCAGGCCGCAAAAGCAAGGACCGCTGTATTTGTTCCTGATGTGGGACAGATCGAGTGGAAAAGCGCAGAGCATAAAGAACTGGCGGAGTTAAGCCTCATCGACCAAATCATACCTAAACAGTACCACTGGCTCCTGGGTATCCCGACGATGTGGCGTAACAACTATTGCAATCACGATCAGAGGCTAGCTCTTTTTCGTGAATGGAGGGAAAGCAATGGCTGCGGATAATACAAGCAGGGCAGCAGTGCTCAGAACAATGCTTTTTTTTGGCATGGTCATTTATTTTGGTTACAGCTTGGCTTTCCAGAATACTGAGGAGCTCAAATATCAGATTACTCAGGAGGTTAATGCAAGCCGGTCCATCATATCAAATGACCGTTGGAAGTCTGTCATTGCAAATAGTGAAGCGACTTTAAATTGGTTGGTACATGACTATAAGTTAATTGACTATCTGAATACTATTCTGATCCCTGACACCAAAAAACCAGCCAGAGGTATTAACATTGTTGCTGAAAAATTTACCTCTATTAATTACACTATGGCCAAAAACATACCCCTCTTACTTTATCAGTCCATTTTCCGGTGGAACTTAATCCTGGGGTGGCTAATCGTTTTTCTGCCCTATCTATTTGCCATGCTAGCAGATGGAATGTACCAGTGGAAATTGAAGAGGTACGTATTTGGTAAGGTTACAGTTCAGTTTTATCGTATTTGGTTTCGAGCATTTTGGGTGATCAGTGCTTTAACGATGGTCTACCTGGTCATGCCAAATATGTCACTATTTAACAATATCGCTCAACTTTTCCCACCAGTCGCTTTATTGATACTGGGAATTGCATTGAATCGCTTGTGGTCTAACTTTCAAAAACTCATGTAAAGGTGGTCAGATGTTAAGCAGTAAAAAAAGGAAGTCCCCTACAAATATCAAAGAATCGCTCAATGATAACGCTGACCGTTTTTATAAGATGTTTCGCATTCATACCACGGCAAAAGTTGCTATGTCGCTAATTGCCATGACCGCTGTAGGGTTTTCTTTCTACAATCTTTACGAACAATGGCAGGACGCTGAAGGGAAGAAAGACCATATAGCTGTAATACGGATTTCTGGCGAGATGGGTACCGGCTCGGAAACGGGCGATGGAACAGTGATCGCAACAGCTCTTGCCAAAGCTTACAATAATCCCCATGCCAAAGCAGTTATTATCGAGGCAGAGTCAGGTGGTGGTGGTCCCTCTGACGCCATCATTATTTACCGCCAGATAAACGCGCTTAAAAACCACCAGCCACAGATTGAACGCGTATCAGATGCCGGTGGCTCTCTTTCATCTGTAGCCGCTGACAAGAGTAACAAAACCGGGAGCACAGAACGTGGCGATGAAGCACGGTCGAAGCAAAACTCCCTCGAAGTACTCTCCAGCGGTACCGGTCGTTTTTTCTCTGATATCGCAGACTCATATAAACCAATCATCGTTAGTGTGAAAGGCATATGCGCATCCGCATGCTATTACGCGGTATCGCCCGCTGATGCAATTTATGCCGACAGTAATGCCCTGATCGGTTCTATCGGTGTGCGTATGGACCACTGGAATCTGTCAGAGATCATGAGCACAGTAGGCGTCAAGAATGAGCCCCTTACGGCCGGTGAGTTCAAAGATGCTCTTGACCCCTTCCACCCATTGTCCGATTCAACGAGGGAGTTCATGCAGAAGGAGATCCTGAACACGATGCATGAAAAATTTATAACTGATGTTGAACTTGGACGGGGTAAAAAGCTTCTCTCGCGTCATGATGCCGATGCTGTTTCTCTCTATTCAGGCCGTGTATGGCCAACACCTCAGGCAGTTAAGTACGGCCTGGTGGATGGAGATCTTACGTCAGTAGAGATCCGTACACGTCTTTCAAAAATGTACTCCACTGACACGTTCAAAAACTACAATGAGCCTCATCGTAATCTCCGTTCTGCACTCGGCATGCTGATGAGCCTGTCTTCAAATATTGAGAGCCTTACCGGTACCACTACCCGCTTAGTAGAATCTGTTAATGCCACCAGCTACCCCTCTGTGAGGTAACATGGATGCTTTCAATCTGCTGTGGAGCATTACGGGGGTAGCTTTCATTATCCTTATTTTCGTCGTGTTGCTGTGTCTGTTGGGATTTATGACCTCTGCCATAGCGGAACGGCGGACTGCAAAGGCAATTGAATCTGGGCTTCCTGAAGAAGCTCAGGGGCTACTTAGTGATCTCACCTTTCAGTTGTCGGCTCATAGCACTACGCAGGTTGATCACATTCTCGTAGCCCCACATGGTATATACGTCATAGAGCAGAAAAACTACGTAGGCAAGCTCTACGGTACTCTGGAGGAAAGCCACTGGCGGAAATGGACTCAGTCCCGAACCCTCAAGTTGCAGAACCCGTTTAAGCAAAACCAGGGGCACATCAGGGCTATTCAGTCTGCTCTTAAGGCTAGAGAACTGGAATGTATCAATGTCGTCATCATAAACGGACGTTGTAAGTTTGATGGCATCAAGCCGGAATGGTTATGTATGGGGATGGACGATTTTATCCATAAAGTCAAACAACGACGAGGGCTACGGTTGTTCACACCGGAGTCTGTTCAGCACATCTGTTCGGTGTTGAAGTCAACAAGGAAGTCGCCAGGGCTCTATACGGACCTTACTCATATTCATAACATAACGACAAAGTACAAAGCCCCGATGAAATTCGAGCAACGAGTAACATACATTCTGCTCAACTTTATCCATTATCTGTGGGCAAGTCTGTTCACTAAGCAGAAGCCTTAGCGCTCTATCATTGGTAAGGCTGTAAAATGTCTGCAAAAGGCCCCATCGGTAAATTGTTGGGGCTTTTTCTTTGCGTAGTTCTGATACGGTTTATCCTGTGGAGCATTATGGCCACCAGCCAGCTGGTGACTGGCCAACGCTTTGTATGACGTAGCCTACTCAGGGCAGGCTATTTTAGAGGGACCGATTTTTATCCGGGCTAATTTAGAAAGAGATAATTTGAACTTAGGCGGGCTGACCACCAGCAGAGAGGTAAATCACTAGCCGGTGATATTGACAGAAGTCGTCAGGGGTTTAACGCCGGAATATTTTGCCAGGCCTCCTGCAAGGTCTGCAAGACTTCTACAAGTGATAGTGACGGCCACAGGACTGTTTCCGTCATTATCACTCCAGGTGGCTCGCACTCTACTGGTACCAGAATTAAAACAACACGAGTTCCTTTTACCTGGTAGGCAAGGTTTACTGCCGGTTGGCGGTAGGAGGCCAGTACACCCTCACCATATTGAGCAGGGTTACTTGCCCAGTTCCGCACCATTGCATACACCTGAGGCATATACCGACTATCCAGATCCCCTTTGGGCCGTCTGAACGGCACGATTTCTTCTGAGCGGTAGGTGGTCGTTGTTGTATTGGTTGTCATCTTTGTCACCTCCCCTGTTCGTCCATTTAGAGTTTTAAGCTGCTTTACACATCACACTCAACTGATTATTTAAGCTGGTCATCGTCTCTGGCCAGCATAGCCCAACCATTCGCCTGGTTTTCGCGGGAGTAAGGATTCATTTCAAAATAACTATCTACCGCGTCGCTGTCCGCAACAGAACTGTTGTTAGCTCTCTTTGAACCCTGAACCACTACAGCATCAACCTCTGCGGCTTTCCCGTTGCGCTGTACCAGGATTTTAACCGTATTGGGCTTACGTCTTGCGAGCAGTTTGTTGGCGATAAAAAGCACAACAATCCAGGCCAAAAGCACGTATAAAAATGTATTCATAATGCCCTCCTTTGTATGTGATTATTATACCTGCTTCCATAGCAGGCCAAACAGGTTCGGTGCATGAAAAATAGACTTCTCTCCGGCGTATAGCAATCTACTTACTGATCTGTTTTCGTATCAAACTGTATGGCATAACCGAGGGGCGTACGTGGTGAGTCAGAAAGTTACTTTTCCGTAATAGTTAATTTCAGATCCTTCTTCCAGTTACGCTTCAGTATAAAACCGATACCCTCTAATTCAGCATCCTTCACGTTTAATACGCTTCACTTTAAGGCAGGGCTTTTCGGTTGAAATGAATTCTTTTTCCGGTTGCTGGACATGGGTTTCATCCTGATAGTTAAAGTTGCAGGCTATCAGTCACCACCACCACCTCCGTCACCTCCTCCACCGCCACCATCACAACCACCAGCTATGCTATTTTCACCATTACAATCACCTCCGAGGGGGTTCAAATGGCTGCTCCCCTGTAGATGGTGTCCTTGCCAGATCGAACCCGAACCAGCGCCTCCTGAGCGTCTTTGCTTGCCCTGAGGCAATTGTGCAGGCTCACCAGCACCGGCGGTACCAAAAATGTCCCGGGCAATTTTATAAAGAAGGTAAAAAGGTACGCCCAGCATCATAAAAAAGATTACTGAAAATATTACACGTTCCATTGATGATCTCCTGTCTTGTGAGAGACCAGTTATATCAGGGTGATTCAGTATTTCCGTTTAGAAAAGAGTACTAATTTGGCCCTGTTCGCTCTTAATTTGCCATCCGGGAAAAAGTCATAGGGATAGGCCTGCCAGAGTCAATAACTTCCAGTGATCTGGAGGAGACCCCGGCTCTCTGAGCCCTCATGGATGGTACGGCTTTACCCCTTGTAAACAGATTCACGTTCCGCAGGACAAACATCGACTACTGACGTCTCATATTTGCTGACGCTAATCCGACGTCTCATTGCCGTCTGCTTGTTTTCTTTAAAGGGTGTATTAGACGAATATCAAATCGGAATGGTAGGGGATGTGTGGGCACCATGCCCGGCCCTCTTTGAGCATCTGAGAGATTGGAGACCTAGCCGGGTAAGATAGCTACTTTCTTACGGGTTACCCTTCAAATCCAAAGACGAAACGGACGCTGCCGTTCTCCACGTGGAGACGCTTTACTTCTTCGACAAATTCCTGGATCACCTCTCCGGCGTTATCGGGTGGTATGGCTGACAAAATTTCTTCCGAAGTCAGCCATGAGTATGAATGTTCACCGAATAAATCATCATCTTCGGACGGTATATCATCAGGTAATCCGCGTAATGCGTGGATAAAAACTGCTGATGTGCTCGCCCTTTCACGATCTACATCAAATCCGAGCCAGGCAAAGTGGAGATATGATCGGTCCCCTTTATAATTGCTTGATAAATTAATCCATTTACCAGGCTTTTCTTCCCTTTGAAATCGCCAGCAGATATCAACGCCCATTAAGAAACTCCATTACTATCGTTCGTATGAGATAACTATCATTTCAGAATACTATGACTTCTTCCCGTATAGAACTAATCGCTCACGCCATTTAGCTACTTACTTTTTTTACGTACGCTTGCAGCGCAGTACCTTGAGAGAAGTAAGTAAGACTGGGCGAAGCCAACCGGTTCCGCCACCTCGCTCACCGGCTTTTAGGCGTAAGCACTGAAGTCAGCCTCCATGCTAACTGGCGAGCCTGCGAAAGTCAGACTCGTTGTTATAAAGCGGCATATCGTAAGCAGTGTCTGAAATGAACATTCGGATCTGCTCAAGCGTCATGCCACAATGAAAACGGGTTACGCTCACATTGGCCCGGGGGAAGTCAGCACAAAATGCATTCAAAACATTCTCATGGACAATACCAATGTTGATTAACGCAGCTGGCCCGTTGTCACGGAAAGATACGACACGGAATCCCCCATACCAGCCTGACTGGGAGAAAAATGAAAATGCACTCGTTGCCAGACCATTAGACAGGTCATAGCGCAATTTCCCGCTCAGAGACTGGCTGTCTCTGCTGTACACGCGATTAATGAAAATGCCGGGACCAACTTCTACCGGCTGCTTGTTGCTTGCTAAACACGGAAAGCCCACCAGCGAAACCTCCCTTTCTCCTAACCAGTTTACCTGATACCCGGCAGTGAGAAAGTCAGTCAGTTCTACGCCAGAAAGAGCATTAATGGCCGCAATATCGGTATCCAAAATATTTACGTTTTTCATATTCATCTCATCTATATTCTAAAGTGCGTTTTTTGTCTATCAGCCCGAGGATTGAAAATTTGAATATTTAATGTGACAGAAAAATACCTGTCACCTTTTCAAAAACTGCCTGCAATTGAATATCGAGAGAGTCCATTTTAAAATCCACCAGCTCAGCTTTATTATCGCAAACCGAATAAAAATAGGAGTCAAATGCGTCTGTATCTTCATCTTTAAAAATACGGAAGGAATTAATTTTATTATGCCCTTCAAATTCGGCATGAATACCATAGCGAACCGAGCCGTCATCGAACTGAACAACCCGTCGTACAGAATTAATCCGGACGTACTGTTTTAAGGCCCTCGCGAAATCGGCATTTAACGCCAACGCTCGTAAGATTGAATCAGCGGTTTCATTCTGCTTTTTACGATCATATTCAAACATCCCACAGCCGGTGTTACGAAAGACCGGCTGAAGAGCATTAACCAGGTTGAAGGAATCCACGTTTCTGTCGTTTCTGTACATGAGATATCTCCTGCCCCTCCGCTATACGAAGGGGCTTGATAGGGTTACTGCCAGGCTGCGATCACTTCTTCGCACTGGAAATGAGATAAGCACTGCTGGAGTAAAAGGGCCAGCACCGCTGTGTTAGGGACGCGATTGTTACACCACGCGTTGAATAGCAGCTGCCATGGACCGGCATAATACCCGGCCAGTTTCTTTTTTTGTTTATCTGTGCAGCAGCTGGAAATGGCCTGCTGATAAAGGCTTTCATTCTCGGCACCAGAGCGTTGTTGCAGTGCCTGATAAATATAGGAGTAGACAGAATCGGAGCAATTAGATGCATAGGCCAGATTGGTTTTCATAATACCTCCTGTGTTTTTGGGTATTATATAAAACTCCGACCTACTGGCTAATAACCCACACTGTAATTTCTTTTAAAAACACAATAAATTTTCAAAATTGGACCAGTGTGGATTTAAGCGAGCAGTTTAAATCTTTATGAACTAGCTTTCAAAGAGGTTGGTTTTTCGGGAAGTTTTTTGCCAGACCAGCATGTTGTTTTTTTTTCTGTAGTGCAGATTAGCTGGTACCTGCCCCTTCTTACCTCTTTGAGCAATGACTGTTTGAAATATGGTAAGCCCAGTTCAAAAACCCAGTAACGACCGTCTGCAAAAACGACTGAATTTTCAACGCCATCCGAAGCCACCAAGGATGCATCATTAAGTAGACGTTCTTCATAATGAAATGGTAATGAAAATGTCAGATATAACGCACAAAGTACAAAGATTCCTGTGAGACTAACTGCCAGTGAACCACAATAACCAGAATAAACATTTAAATTTCTTTTGATAAATTTCTCATGCAAGATTACAAGCAGACAGAATACACAAGCTACCAGCCCAAATCCTACATGCAGATAAAACTGTCTTATTTCATCATTCCAGACGATGTTGTCCCATTTCGTGCTTAAGATTGAACCCAACAAGGAGATAATAAAAGCGGCAATTTGAGAACTGATAAAGTAGGAGAAAGCTGACTTTGAAGTTATTTTTTTCATAGAAACAGGAACCTCTTTACCTCGTTCCTGATCAGAGAAAAGACACAAAACGCACCATGCGCAAAAAACTGCAAGTCCAGATGCAATAATCTCGCGTAAAAACATATTAAACGTTTCCGATAATGAATAAGTAATTACCATATCCTCTCCGTAAGTCTACATATAATTCAGACGTGACAAATAATTAAAGGCATTGCTATTCTATCATTATGCATTGCGTTTAAAATCATTTCTAATTCAGCAGAGTAGCGATACAGGCATTTCGCTATCCTAAAATCTGGTAGCTTTCCATTTCCTTGCTGAGATAAATCAAAATAATTCTATTTATTGCCTATTCGGATGCTGCAAAACCTTATAAATCCGGATGTATATCACTTAACAGTGAACCATTCGGTGACTTGCTCTCCGTGAGGTCCACCGGGTTTATCCAGTAGGGAACATTCTGCTTTTACCGTTTACTGCATACGCGAGCAGGAATTCTGTTGCAGTTCTGCATTTGCCTGCTTTTCCAGTGCTGTCATAACCCGGCGGAGCATCGCCAGAGCCTGAACAGGCGAGCTCCCAAACTGCACTTTCACTTCATCCGTATCATGATCCTGAATCAGGTCGAGGATGTTCACTTCGATCCCTGCCCCGTTTTCATCTTTTGCCGTGCACTGAATACTTACCCGGGTCACCGAATCCGTCAGGACTGGCAGTGGGTTAGTCTTGTCTACGTTGATAAAAGCCTTCTTCATTGCCCTGTTTCCCCTTGTCCTGAAAAAGTTACCGACCCGTCCGGATGGAGGGGTCGGTCAGAAAATCATGCCTGTCCCTTATTCATCTTCTCAGCATGCTTACGCAGGTACTCTTTCAGGTCAGCATGAGCATTGATGATATCGTTCATTTCATCATTGGTCAGAACAAGCGTGTAAGTATCAGTGCTGACAGATTCACCTTCTTTAAGCTTGGCTTCTTCAGCAATACGTTCAAAAATCGGGATCGCGGTGTCGGCAATGACGGTCACGGTCTTTTTGTTCAGAACGCTGGACATGGATGGTGCTTTACCTGCCGGGTTCTGTTTAGGAGCGCTGTCCTTTGGAGCCGGAGCTGGTTCCTGTACCGGTGGCGTAACCAGCGTCTCTGTATTGCTTTCATCATTCAGTTGATCCGGTACCGGGGTGTTAACGGTAGCATTACCTGCCGGTTGCTCATCACCGGAGTTTTCCGGAGTCTGCGGATCTGCCATGCGCTCTTCTACCTTGGCAGCTTTGACGAATTTCAGCGTGTTTTTCGTCGCTTTACCATAGATGGAGATCGCCTTGTTGATGTTATCTACCGCATCCTCACCGCTGTACATATACTCGTCCAGCGCAACGTACATGCTCACCTGATCGCTCACAAGCATGGTCTGTAGTTCAGAAGGCAGGTCCAGTACGCGAACCATCTGGCGAAGATGCTGCTCTGATTTACCACGTTTTTTTGCCAGTTCCGCAAAGGTCTTAGGCTCTTCTTTATCTTCAACAAGACGCTTAATTGAAAGCGCTTCAGCTACGACAGACAGCGCCAGGTTGGAGTTGCCGGTCAGGGTGAAGAGTTCTGCTTTTGAAGCGCTACCGCGAAACTCTTCGCAGCGAATACGAGTAATGCGTTCACGCCCTTCTGCTTCCAGCTGGCGGTTTGCAATAGCGATGGAACGGATACGGCAAGCCCCCTGACGCAGTACAGGTACGCCATTAACCATCTGAACAACGATAGGCGTCACGCTGAACGGGTCTTCCATGTAGGCATCGGCCAGGCTGTTCAGGTGTTCCACAACGTGAGGCATTGAATAGTAGAGCTCGCCCATACCGGCCGTGCGGGTGTTAAAGCCTTCCTGCTCTACAACAACCGAAGGGTCAATGATAAGGCCGTTACCTTTACGGGCACCGTTACCAGTGCGTTCCAGGTAACCACGAAGGCTGATTTCGTTGCTGTTGTTTTTTACTTCAGTTTCGATTGCGGACATTTTTGTTCTCTCTTTTGGTTGGTTGTTTAACTGCGCTACAACACAACAATACCAGGTTCGACATTTTTTCTAATAGGTTGCACAGAAGAAAAAGTAACTTTTCTTAAAAAAAATTCCTGAGACAATACTACTCGATCCGTCCGTTTTAAATCTTCACAACAGTGGGCCGTTTTTACGTTTAAGCAAAATAGCTGGTTCAGAAGGTGAGTCGGAGAGAAAAGTTACTTTTCCGGTTGTCTGGGCCAGTGATGAGAGAGTGGCAGGACAGGAATGGCTAAACCGGTGCGGGTCTCTTGTAAGTCGCAGGGGATTGAGGAGATATAGAGGTAAACCGGTACGTTCAGTTTTTGGATTGAGCCGGGCTTTTGGCCCGGGCTTAAGGAAGCGGAAATTTGAACGAACTGGCAGGTAATGATTTATGCCGCCGACAGCTGGCCGTCAGTGCTTTGCTGTTCTGGTTTGACAGTTGGGGGATAACCGGCAGTTAGCCGCTGGCATTCCGCATCACAGAAAGCCCTGAGGTTGCTGAAGACGGACTCCATGAAATCAGCATGAGCATACGAGTCTACAGGACGTGTCTTGTTATCTTTCATCTTGTTCTCCTCAATCATTATTAAAACCAGCGGATTTAGTTCCTGGCGCTCCATCTGCTGACCGGCTTTCCCAGAGAGCAGCGATGTGTCGGGTTCTGTTTCTCATTTTATCGTTTTCATCGGGCCCATCCGGCCGTATAAGAGACCGATTTGGCATGTTTAAGAAACGTACTGGCGACATTAAAAGCTGAGGTTGGCTTTGGAATAAAAGGATACTTTTCCCGTTTGTCAGGTCTTTCGCTACCGCTGCACGATGATTCTGTCAGGCATTCTGCGCCCTCCTTGGCTGTACATCTTGAAACAAGCGGTGGGATGTTCCCTTCCCCCTGCTCACCGCAGAATAATTGGCAAGTCCCGACGGTCGTTCCGTACGAGCCGGGTCCAAATAATGAATAAATACAACGCCACTTCAATTGTATTGACAATAGAAGTTAGGAGGATCATAGTGTCATTCATGGTGCGGCTTTCGCACCACCGCCCCGGCGGTACCGGGCAGAACTGGAGTACCTCATGAAACTTTCCCGTCAGACGACTTCTGATACTTCTGTTGATGGCCGTTCACGCGCATATGCCTGGGGCCGTGTCCATTATTTCATTATCGAACATGCACCAATGGCTGAGCTGGTCGCTATTGACGAGCTGCTGGAAAAAGCTGGCTGGAGCAATGACGGCTGTCCGAACTATGAGAAAGATGACGAGTTTGGTAATGCTGGTTACAGCTGTGGTTACTGGATCGATATTGACAGCGTGGGAAGCTTCAAGGCTGACTACAAACGTCTTAAGGGTGAGATTAGTGCGCATATCGCCTCAAAGGCGGCAGAGGTGGAGATCCGCGTACTGGACTCGATGTCCGACAAAGAATGTAAAGATGTTGCCTCGGTGGCATGTACTGTTCGCCGTGACTTACGTACGCAGTCCGAATCGCTTCATTCACTGCGTACTATCGTAACGGTTGATCATTACAATCCCTATGTGATCACCAGCCGCCCGCTGAGCATTTCCGCCTGGACACTTATCCACGACTGTCTGAAAACCGGCACCATCAATGACGTCTGTTCACGGTTGAGTTCATTAATCCTGCACTCTGAAGCCGCGATTGCCCGTTGTAAGGGAAGCTCCGACTACTCTTCGGAACACGCTCAGCTATCGTTTTTTGCTGGTAACGACTATGTCACCAGACGCACCCTTGTTGATGCAGCTCACGAAGAGGCTCTGCGAATGAACCGCCGCTTTGATGAACGTATTGCAATGAACGCGGATTCTGATGCCAGAAGGCTCCAGTGCGAATTCAACCTGAGCAACCATGTCGTACAGCGTCGGACCGTTGAATCTGCTCATATCCAGGCAATCAACGAAGACGTCACCCGTTCACAGGCGGAACCACGCTGCCCTGGAAAGCTTCTTCTGAAAATGACCAGTCATGAGGAAGTGCGGGACTCACTGAGCACCTGTTAGTCCAGCGACACCCCCTGCGGCTCTACTACCGGGCCGCAGTCTGCTCCGGCCAGATGGTGCCAGTGGCGTAATGAATTTGTTTAATAAGGCTGAGTATGATGAATAAAGAACAACTAATCGACAAACTGGAACGCGTGGTATGTGGTCAGTACTCCTACGAAATGCAGGAGCTTGCGTATTCGGCCCTCTGCTGCATTAAAGGCACCCCGGACGACTGCGCTAAGTTCCCTGTTACGCGTCCGCTGCCTGACACCTTAGTGGACGTATGGGACGAGATCGGGCAATACCTTGGCACAGGCAAAGCCATTGAAACTCGCAGTTGCGGCGTTTCGCTTCTGCTTCATGGACACTGCTACGATTCAAATCATGTGCTGTACTGGCGCAATGCTGGCGCACTTCCAGCAGCTTGCGATACGCCACTGGCTGGTGGGTCTCGCAAACTGTTCACCTGCTCAGCCTGTGGAGTGGACGGTCTGGATGAACCACCTGAAACCAGTTGCCACTGCTGCACAGAGGGGGCCCACTGGATTGAGAGCAGGCTCTTCACCTCCGGGCAGGCAGACCCTGAAGAATTTAGACCCGTGGCGGTCGTGAAAGAGTGTGCAGGCTCAACGCCGGATGATCGGCTCATCTGGAGCGTGATTGAACAGCTCAACGGCGAACTGGCGGAAGGCGATAAACTATTTAAGCAACGCTGACAGATCACGTCAGCATTTATATCAGACGAACTCCAGAATAATTTAAAGCAACCATGAACATGAAAAAGCCCAAAGCTGCATTACAGAATGCCATGAAAGAAGATGTGCCAGCTGTGACACAGATTCAGATGCGATCTACGGTTTCCAGAAAGGTTCGCTATGTAAAACAGGCAAATCGAGAGGGTCTGAAATTATCTGAGTGGATGTCGCGGCATCTCGACGCTGTCTGTGATACCGCAGATGAGATTCATAAAGGCAAACGCTCAACTCCGGTTGCGCCTGGGAAGATTCCCCCTGAGGTATACCAGGTGATATACGATCAGTGCGGCGGGTTCGTGGAGTGTGATGCTAATGCCCAGGTAATCTGGGAAGCCTGCCGTGATGCCATTCTTAACGGAGACAAAGGGTAAACGGCAGGTATCGCCTGTCATTTTTACCCTTGTGAGGAAAATCCTGATGAACCATGAGAGCCGAACTGTATACCTGAACACGGCCATTGAGGCCCTGTTGAAAGCTGAGGCGGCTCTGAACGAGCTGGCATTAGCCTATGTACTCAAACCAGGTGAAAAGGCAAGCGCATGCCATCCCCGAACCGGTACGCTTTCCACAGCTTCCCAGGTAAGAAAACTTCGCCGTGTTCTAGAAAAAAACAAGTTATGACGGCCCTTATACGCTGGCATAATGTACCGTGCTTCGCTCATCCCAGCAGTATGGGTTTTAAACTCTTCCATTTTTAAGAGTACGGGAAGAGCCTTATTATTGTCGCATACCCTACGGATGCATTGCAGTTCAAACCGCTGTTCGGTGCAATTATTGCTGTATCCGGCGGATTTGAAAATGACAGAAATAGTGATGTAAAGCTCCGCCATTAAAGAAATGCCCCGTAGTTTGGCGAATCAACTTTCTGAATTATCTCGATGAACACCATTTAAGGAAATCGAATGTGTGATTTTTGCAGGGCTGACGAAAATTACTTTCATATGGCAGAATGCGTGTATGACCAACTGGTTAAAGAGTATCCCGTAATGTGGCTGCGGGATTCAACCCGGATCGGGGCCTGCTACCTCTGTCGAGAACTGCTGTCGCCGGAGGGGATGGTCCTGGCGATGCAGAGCGCTTTCCCTGCGAAGGGATGGCGGCTGCGTATTTGGTACAATGAAACCATTGACGAAGAGATAGAACCGCAGCGTGGAGACTGTATTGAGCTGTCCTCCAGGGCGGACGCTCTGCTGTCCTTCATGTCGTTCCAGGAAAAGGTTTAGCGCTGCGGCCCCCCTCACAAAAAGGCGCTTTCCGCGACAAATCTGGTACGACCGGACAACGTTGAGTCAATTCTTGCTTCCCCGCAGAAGAATCCCTATGAAGTAAAGTAGAGGTAGGCATTACGCCCACCAGCAAACCTGATAACTGTTCTTTGCGTAACATCCTCAAACTTCTGGTGCCTTCGTAGACTGCGATGCGAATGCCCATGAGCTGAATTCACCGTATCATTTGACCGGATGCAGCGAGAACAGAAATGACAATGTTTGAACGATTTGCCAGACGGCCATAAAACTCTACTGGGTACAGAATAAGGACTGACCGCAATGGCTACGTTCTATGAGCTACCGACCAGTGAGAAGTCCATTGTTTCCGGTACGTGCCCGGACGAGCACCGGTGAAATTTTTCCCGACTGGATTACGCTAAGGCTTTTGAACGGTTTGCGTGAAGTGGGACTCTTTGGGTCTGGTTCTTGATTTATACAAAAGGCTATATGCCACAAGACGGGAGGAAAAAAGGGTTTCCCCGACTGGAGAAACCCTTTCAAAAGGTGCCGATGGCATACTAATCCACACCCCGAAAAGAGGGGGTTGCCCCCCTCTTTGTCAGCTACTTACCGGATTCGTAGGCCAGGATAGCAGATACCTCCCTTGTTCCGTCTTTCATCCGCAACTCGCAAAGCGAGTTTCGTGTGAGCCAGGTGAATATCAACAGCGTTAAACAAACTATTAATATGCACAAAACAATGGGTTGGTTCGGCATTTTCATGGCCTTCTTCTCCTGTCAACGCAAAGCAGAAGTGTCACCATCGGTGCGAAACAGAGATGTCATGCTTTGGTTCAGAGAATGCGTTTGACCGCCTCGCTATATACTTCCGAGCGTTCTCTTTTCCCAACAGAAATCACGAAAACGACAACTTTCTCGTCTATAACCTGGTATACAAGGCGATAGCCTGAAGACCGGAGCTTAATCTTGTAACAATCAGGCATACCACGGAGCTTGTTTGCTTCAATCCGGGGTGACTCAAGTACTTCAACCAGCTTCTTTTTCAACTGTTCACGTACCGTCGAGCCCAGCTTTCGCCATTCCTTTAGTGCCCGCTCGTCAAAATCCAGAAAATACGCCATCAGAGTTCATCCAGCGTCACACGTACTGGCTTAGGATTACGAAGTCGTTCTTTCACTATCTCCACAAGTTCAGCATCTTCATCACTCAGGAGTGTCTGTTTGAACGGCAAGCGTTCATTGTCAGCGATATACTCGAGCATGAGACGAAGCGCTTCAGAAGGAGTTACGCCCATTTTTTCAAGCGCGGCGTAAGAACGCGCTTTAAGTTCATCGTCAATACGTAGGTTAATGCTACCCATGTCTTACACCCCTTGTAATTACAAATGTCATTACAAGTATCGCACTACAACATGCTTAGGGCAAGTCACGAAGTAAGTCAGAAAGTAGTCGTAAGAACGGTGATCACTGTCCGCTTTGTGCCAGAAGCGGACTTTTTAAAAATATTGCGTGCCCAACAATTGGGCGCAGGTCACATCAAGTACCCTCAGAATTATAGAGAATACCTGAAATTTTTGTAGAGCGAGGTTTGTTACCCTGCCCGACCAGCGACATGTGGTTAGTTTAGTGATCAGAAATGTCGAGCGTTTGGTCGTTCATTGACGCGGGATCTTCCAACGGTTCCACATGAGTGGTGATATGGATAAAAGGCAGTGCGGTGCGGATATCATTCTCTATACGCTCGGCCCAGTCGTGCCCATATTGAACAGTCCATCGCCCAGGAACTAGGATGTGCATTGTCATAAACGCCCGCCCGCCAGCCTGGCGTGTACGTAGTGCATGGAAATCAAGCCCCTGTTCACGATATCCTGCCAGCAGTGACTCGATTTTTTTGAGTTCTTCCGTGGGTAGCGATACGTCCATCAGACCTGCAGCTGAACGACTCATAAGCTGATAACCAGTCCAAACGATGTTGGCTGCGACCAGCAATGCAACGATCGGATCGACCCAAAACCAGCCGGTCAGATAAACCAGTCCGACACCAAAAATGACACCGACCGACGTCCAGACATCGGTCAGCAGGTGATGAGCATCTGCCTCAAGAGTGATAGAGTTGTGCTGCCTGCCAGCCCTTAACAAAATGCGAGCCGTCACAAAATTAAGGATTGATGCGACTGTTGAAACCAGTAATCCGAGACCAATCTCCTCAAGCGGCTGTGGAGTTAACATCCGCTCAACTGCGGTATAGGCGATACTGGCTGCCGCCAATAGGATCAGAAATCCTTCGAAAGCACTCGAGAAATATTCGGCTTTGCCGTGCCCATATGCATGGTTCTCATCGGCCGGAAGCGCAGCCAAGGTCAGCATCCAGAGCGCCATTAGGGCTCCTGCGAGGTTAACTACGGATTCGATGGCATCAGATAGCAGACCGACCGAACCGGTCATTTTCCACGCCACACCTTTGAGTCCGATAGTGGCAATAGCCGTGGCAATGGAAAGCCAAGCGTAGTGCGTCAGCGGACGAGGTAACCCTTTTGTTTTAGTCATTATTAACTTCCTAAAATAGGACGACTAACTCACATTTCTATCCATGATAGATAATTAAACAATCATTTCGCCATGAATATTTTTTCGTTTTTATTAAATTTAATTAAAAAGTCTCTGCAAGTGCTGTTTCATCTTCTAGTAAACTAAATTTTATTTTTAGGGTTTTCTTC